>JBGARB010000003.1:0-72293 GCA_044230495.1 Rhodocyclaceae bacterium | reverse complement strand
GGCACCACCGACATCGGCTTTGGCTGCCTGTCCGGCATGTTCGAGCGCAACGACGACGTGCTCTACATCTGCTACGACAACGGCGGCTACATGAATACCGGCGTGCAGCGCAGCTCGGCCACGCCCGCCGCCGCGCGCACGGCCACCACGATGGCGGTCGGCGCCGAGCCGGGCAACGTCTTCGGCCAGGGCAAGTTCGTGCCGGCCATCGCCATGGCGCACGAGATTCCGTATGTCGCCACCGCCACCGTGGCCGACCTGCGCGACCTCGAAGCCAAGGTCACCAAGGCCATGGGCATCCACGGCGCGCGCTACATCCACATCCTCGTGCCCTGCCCGCTGGGCTGGGGCACGGCCTCGCACGACACCATCCGCATGGCGCGGCTGGCCAAGGAGACCGGCGTCTTCCCGGTGTTCGAGGCCGAGTTCGGCGAGGTCACGTCGTCGCTGCCGATCCGCCATCGGCTGCCGGTGGAGGAATACCTCAAGCCGCAGAAGCGCTTTGCGCACCTCTTCGGCAAGACCCCCGCGGTCGAGACCATCGCGCGCATCCAGGCCCTGGCCGACAAGAACATCCGCAAGTACCACCTGCTGGGGTCGTGAACCCCCACGCTCACATTCGTTCGCTGCCCCCCGTGGGGGCGCTGGCCTCCCTCGGGGCGGCCCTTCTGGAGGCCTGACATGGACAAACCCTTTGCCATCACCCTCGACCCCGGCTCGTCGCTGGCCAACCATACCGGCTCGTGGCGCACGCTGCGCCCGGTGTATGTCGACCGCCTGCCGCCGTGCAACCACCAGTGCCCAGCCGGCGAGGACATCCAGGGCTGGCTGTTCCACGCCGAATCCGGCCACTACGAAGCGGCCTGGCGGCACCTGACGCAGAACAATCCCTTCCCGGCGATCATGGGCCGTGTGTGCTACCACACCTGCGAGAGCGCCTGCAATCGCGGCAAGCTCGACGAGGCCGTCGGCATCAATTCGGTCGAGCGCTTCCTCGGCGACGAGGCCATCAAACGCAACTGGCAGTTCGCCGCGCCGGGCAAGGAAACCGGCAAGAAGGTGCTGATCGTCGGCGCCGGTCCCTCGGGAATGTCGGCGGCATTCCACCTGCGCCGCCTGGGCCACGCCGTGACGGTGACGGAAGCCGGCCCGCTGATGGGCGGCATGATGCGCTTTGGCATCCCCAAGTACCGGCTGCCGCGCGACGTGCTCGATGCCGAGATGCAGCGCATCGTCGCCATGGGCGTGACCGTGAAGCTGAACGCGAAGGTCGACAACATCCTGCAGGGCATGAAGGACGGCGGCTTCGATGCGGCCTTCCTCGCCGTCGGCGCGCACATCGGCAAGCGCGCGGCGATCCCGGCGGGCGATGCCGCCAGGATCGTCGATGCCATTTCGGTATTACGTTCGATGGAAGGCGAAGACAAACCGCTGCTCGGCCGCCGCGTGGTGGTGTATGGCGGCGGCAACACGGCCATCGACGTGGCGCGCAGCGTCAAGCGCATGGGCGCCGAGCCGATCATCGTCTATCGCCGCACGCGCGACAAGGCGCCGGCGCACGACTTCGAGATCGAAGAAGCGCTGCAGGAAGGCGTGATGGTCAAGTGGCTGTCCACCATCAAGCAGGCGGGCGACCACCAGATCACCATCGAGAAGATGGCGCTCGACGACAAGGGCTTCCCGCAGCCCACCGGCGAATTCGAGACGCTGGAAGCCGATTCGGTGGTGCTCGCGCTCGGTCAGGATGTCGACCTCGGCCTGCTCGACGGCGTGCCGGGCCTGCAAGTGAAGGACGGCGTGGTGCAGGTCGGCGCCAACATGATGACCGGACATGCCGGCATCTTCGCCGGTGGCGACATGGTGCCCGCCGAACGCAACGTGACCGTCGCCGTCGGCCACGGCAAGAAGGCCGCGCGGCATATCGACGCCTGGCTGCGCGGCGAGGCCTACGCGCCGCCGCCCAAGCACGAGGTCGCGCAGTTCGAGAAGCTCAACCCGTGGTACTACGCCGACGCACCGAAGACCGTGCGGCCGATGCTCGACATCATCCGCCGGCAATCGACGTTCGAGGAAGTGCAAGGCGGGCTGGACGAAACCAACGCGCTGTTCGAAGCGCGGCGGTGTTTGAGCTGCGGCAACTGCTTCGAATGCGACAACTGCTACGGCGTCTGCCCCGACAACGCCGTCATCAAGCTCGGTCCCGGCAAGCGCTTCGAATTCAACTACGACTACTGCAAGGGCTGCGGCGTCTGCGCCGCCGAATGCCCCTGCGGCGCCATCCGCATGGAGGCGGAGGACATCTGACGCACCGCGCACGGCGCAACGCGGTTCGTTGCGCCGTCCCGCCACCACTGTAGTTTGGTCGTCGGTCGCTGAAAACCGAGGCGATTGATCCGCGCGGCTCTCGCGGCATCGCCGCTGCGTTCAGGGTGTTCATTCACTCCGCGGTCGATACCGCTGCGCCGCACTGGGCGCTTGCGGCAGGCAGGCGTCAAGCGGATGCTGGCGCGTAAGGCTGGAATGCCGAATGCGTCGGACCACGCACTTCACATACGTCAACTCGGCACAAATGATGTATCGTTTCGCGCAAGCGCGCCCGATAGAGTGCGCCTGCCAAACGGGCGCACCAGGCGATTCGGACCAAGACCCAACCGTCTGCACTCGACCGAAAGCCGCGAAAGTGAGGCGTTCTTGAAACGTGCTTCGTCCCAGAAGATTGATTTGACCAATCGCCTCTTGCAACGGCAGTTCTGTCTGTCGCGACGGAATCTCTTGGATCGCGACGGAATGTTCTCAGTCACGACGCACACTGCAAGTAATGTGTAAATAGGGATTTGTATCGATGACAGACAAACTAAATAAGCCGGTAGCAGTATGCACAGCTTGTGGTGCATATAGCAGGAACGTCACAAGCATTAATGAGCGTTGTGGCAACAGCTATGGCGGGAAGCGCTGTAAAGGCGTATGGGGGAGTGCTCTTAATGTTAATGACTGGAAAGAATGTCCTTCATGCAATGCTACAGGCAGAGAAAATGTCTCACGCTGCACGCAGTGCGATGGTTTTGGGTGGATTTACTGTCGCAGGTGAAACACATAACACGGCGCTACACCCGACCAAAAACCGCTTCGCGGTTTTCGTCGGGTGAGCTAGGTCGTTAGCAAGCTCAAAGGAGGATATATGGCTCAACCGAGAGAAACCCTGACCAACCAGGTATTCGAAACTAATAGGGGTCAGCCCCCTATTACTTCCTACTGAAAATACGGCCTGCTTGGGACGGGGAACTCCCCTTCATTCGTTAGACGCTTTACGATATGTCAAAAAACATCAACTCCGCATCCCGGCTTTTAGAACTCCTACAGTCAATTCCGAATCACCCAGACAACACACAAGTTCTGGCGGTTTGGGTAAACCTCTTTGCAATCGGTGAACAGAATCCAAACAAAAAATCTGTCGTCGTAGCCGAACGACTAAGCGCTATGTATCGCGAACTTGAATTAGTCCGGGAACAGATGCAGAAGGCAAATTTCAGCGAAAGCCTTTACGAGCCATCCATTTCAAGAATCGAACAAGCGCTTTCTACAATGCTTCTTTCAGCAGGCTGGAATCAAGCGCGCCAATACCTCACCCGAGAAACGTTCGTAGCGCTCTCATTTTGTGGCGAGATACTTCCCGATGAAGAATCGCGGATTAGTTCTCAAGAGCTATCTGCAATCACGGCTCAAGTCGAGGACCTTCAAGCTTTGCTCGCCGATTCACAACTACCGCCGAGGCTTCGTGCTCTCGTACAACACCATATCAACCTCATTCTCACGGCACTGGCCGAGTATCCAATTTCTGGCGCATTGGCTCTGCGAGAAGCTGCGCGTACCGCACTCGGAGAGATCGTTGAAGTCAAAGAAGCTATTGCAGAAAATCGCAAAGCGCCAGAAATCAGCAAGCTTGGCGATATTTGGAAAAAGGTGAACAAGACCGCTGATATCGCGCTAAAGGGTGAAAAGCTCGCCCAACTCGGCCAAAAGGCATGGGCCATGCTTGAGAGTATTTTGTGAAGGACAAGCAATAGGAAACAATAGGAGTCGTGCCCCTATTACTAAGATTCGACTTCATAGAACGCCCTATAAGGGGCGATCATCACTTCGAGAATTGTCATACGACTACCGAAACTGCCCCTTCGTTACCCCTCACCGACTTTTTCTACAATTTCGTTAGACCTCAATGCGCGTTCATTACCTCACAGCATCGCAATACGCACTCAGCAACATTGCACTGCGTCGCATAAAGGTTTCCCGGTTCTCGGATCTGAATGATCCTTTCGAGTTGCTGGCGGTGGACCTTTCCGACAGGCAGCATCGCGCCGCTATTCGTGCGACGAAGGAAGAATTGAACAAAGATCGTGGCCTCATCTGCTTCAGCAAATCGTGGACTAACCCTCTGCTTTGGGGGCACTATGCCGAACGGCACACTGGCATCTGCCTCAGCCTTGATGTACCCGACAGACTGCTCGCCGAGGTTATTTACGCTGAACGTCCCATGAAGATCAGCGTTGACCCCAAGACAAATCGCCCGCGGCTTACCGAACGGGTGATGAACCGACTACTTCGAACCAAGTTCTCAGACTGGCAGTACGAAGACGAAATGAGGCTATTTGTGGGCCTCGACCACGAGTCCGTCGAGTCCGGCTGCTACTTCTGTTCATTCTCCGACGATCTTATTTTGCGAGAGGTCGTTCTGGGTCCAAGGTGTGAAATTCCAATTGAGGGCGTTCGAAAGTTGGTCGCGACATTCGACCATCAAGTGCAAGTTCTCAAATCGCGCATCGCTTTCAAAAGCTTTCGAGTTATCAAGAACAGGTCGGCAAGTGGTGAGGTCAAACATGGCGCTCGACCTCGCTCCCTTCGGTCGCTGGACGCTGCGCGATGAAGCCGCGCTGTGCCGGTCAGCTCTACGGTAGACTTCTAAGGATATCTATGCGTATCGCATCAACACTTGTCTTGCTGGCTTTGTCAAGCCTTGCCTGGTCATTTGATTTCAAGGGCGTAACAGTTGGTGCCGTGGTAACTCCAGGGGAAGTCTATGAACGGCTGGGTGTGCGCTGCGGTGAAGGATCCGAAGGGATGCAGGTATGCAACGGCAATGTCACCGTCGCTCGCGAGTCCGCATCAGTAAACTTGGTCATAAGCACAAAGGCGATCGTTCAGAGGATTGACCTTACTCTGTCTCCAGATGCCTTTGACGAAGTGGCACCAGAACTCATTCGGAAGTTCGGGAAGCCCACTAGCACATCACGTTCCGTTGTCCAAAACCGATTGGGGGCAAAGTACCCACAGGTCATCTATTTATGGGCCGCGAAGGATGGCACGCAAGTGCTCTACATGAAGTACAGCGCCTCTCTCGACAGGTCGACTCTCAACTTCAGCACGAAGGCTGATCGCAGCATGCTAATCAAGGGCAAAGAGAACCGAAGTGGTGACATCTGACCCAACGGGACTCAAGAAGCACCAGGGGAACAACGAGCAATAGAACCGAACAATTGGGGTCAGACCCCTATTACTTCTTGAAAATACTCATTCTGGAGAAAGCGCGAGCTAACCCGCCGGTGGCTCCCATTCCCTTTTGTCACCGGACGCCACGCAATGAAGGCGCACAGCGCCGCTGACCTTAAACATTAGTGGGCATAAATTCGTGGTGCGCGAACTGGTCTTTCTTGCAAATGCAATCCCTTCCGTCTTTCCGGACCTTGCGGATGGCGCACTGTGCGTAATGAAGGTTGAATCCCGTCCTGGCAGGTTTCCTCACATCGCATTTGCGTCGGAAGAACTTGGGCACCAATTCATGAAGGGTCGGCAAATAGGGAGCGAGTGCGCTATCCAGCGGGTTAGCGCGCTCTTGCCGGATCAGGCCGCAATTGCAAAGCAAAAGGACGTCCTGCTGTTTGAACTACCGGAACAGGTCGCACGATATCTGGCGAACAGCAGGACCTATGGCTTTGAGTCGCACATCTTTTCATTTGAGGAAGCTGAGCGTCGGTTGCAACGCGCCCTCTGATCCTGCCGTCGTCCCCGTTTGCTTCCCTCTCGGGACGCTACGGGATGAAGTCGCGCGGCGCTGGTCGGTTTGATAGGCAAGAGGGCCAGGTTCGAATCGGCATTGATAGCTGACGAATTTTCCCGAAAGCAGCCTTGCATTTCCCCTTCGCAAAGACACTCCCCCTATGGACATCCCCCGCATCTTCAACATCACCGAAAGCGCGCATCGCATCCACAACCCGATCACGCCCGAAAAGCTCGCGACGCTCGGCGCGGCGCTGCGGCTGGCGCCGGGCGCGCGGATGCTCGACCTCGGCAGCGGGTCGGGCGAGATGTTGTGCACGTGGGCGCGCGAACACGGCGTCACAGGCACCGGCGTCGACCTGAGCCAGCTATTCACCGCGCAGGCGCGGCGCCGCGCGGAAGAACTCGGCGTTGCCGACAAGGTCGAATTCATCCACGCCGATGCGGCGGGCTTTGTCGCCGACGAGAAGGTCGATGTGGCCGCCTGCATCGGCGCGACGTGGATCGGCGGCGGCGTCGCCGGCACGATCGCGCTGCTGGCGCGCAGCCTGCGCGCGGGCGGCGTCCTGCTCGTCGGCGAGCCGTTCTGGCGGCAGTTGCCGCCGTCCGAAGCGGTGGCCAAGGGCTGCGAGGCCCATGCGATTTCCGACTTCCTGCTGCTGCCGGCGCTGCTCGCGTCGTTCGGCGCGCTGGGCTACGACGTCGTGGAAATGGTGCTGGCGGACCAGGACGGCTGGGACCGCTACGAGGCGGCCAAGTGGCTGACCATGCGCCGATGGCTGGAAGCCCATCCCGCCGACGAACTGGCCGCGGAAGTCCGCTCGCTGCTGACCTCGGAGCCGCAACGCTACGCCGCGTGCACCCGCGAATACCTGGGCTGGGGCGTGTTCGCGCTGATGCCGCGCTGAAGCGCGGCGGGTGATGCTGCGACTCTTCTTTGGGTAGGTCGATCAGTTACATGAAACGCATGTTATGATGTTTCATGTAACGCCACCTTACTGGAGTAGTGCATGGCCACGAGTTCTTCCGCCTCCCGCGTGCAAAGGCACCGCGCCTACCTCAAGGCCCAAGGCATGCGCCCGGTGCAGCTATGGGTACCGGATACCCGCAGCGCAGAGTTTGCAGCCGAATGCCGGCGTCAATCGGCGCTTCTGGCCGCCGATCCGCACGAACGCGTAACGCTCGACTGGATCGAGCAGGTCGCCGATACGGACGGCTGGGCAGGATGAGGCGAGGCGATTTGGTAACTGTCGCGATACAGGGCGACTATGGCAAACCGCGTCCGGCGCTGGTCATCCAGTCCAACCTGTTCGCCGACCATCCCTCCGTCACCATCCTGCCGCTGACGAGCGAACTGCGCGAGACGCCGATCTTTCGCGTGCGCATCCTGCCCGACCAGACCAACGGCCTGCGTGTTCCATCCGACGTGATGATCGACAAGCTGCACACCGTCGCGCGCGAGAAAATCCGCGAAACCATCGGACCCATCAACGTCGAACACCTGATCGAGATCGAACGCGCCGTGGCCGTGTGGCTGGGCATCGCGGACTGACCACAGCAACAACTGCGCACATGCGGTACATGGTCAGGCGCCGTGCCGCCACCACTGTCGTTTGACGCGGCGCGTTCGAGGCGCCGCAGCGATAATCCGCCCATGGACATCCTGACCCAGGCCGTGCTCGGCGCCGCGGTGGCCGTGGCCGTGGCGCCGCCGGCCGAGCGCCGCGTGGCCGCCGCCATCGGCCTCGTCGCCGGCGTGCTGCCCGACGCCGACGCGCTGATCCAGAGCGGCAGCGATCCGCTGCTGGTGCTGGATTACCACCGCCATTTCACGCATGCGCTGATCGCCGTGCCGCTGCTCGCGGCGCTCGCCGCGCTGCTGTGCTATCCCTTCGTGCGGCGGCGGCTGCCGGTGCCGCGCCTGTTGCGCTACAGCCTCGCCGGCAGCGCGCTGGCCGGCCTGCTCGATGCCTGCACGAGCTACGGTACGCACCTGTGGCTGCCGTTCTCCGAAGCCCGCGTGGCGTGGAACCTCATCGCGGTGGTGGACCCTCTGTTCACGCTGGCGTTGCTGGTGCCGCTGCTGCTGGTGCTGCGCCGGCCGCAGCGCCTCGCCATGCCGGTCGGGCTGATGCTGGCCGCCGCGTATCTGGGCCTGGGCTTCCTGCAGCATCAGCGCGTCGAGCGCGCGGCGGCCGAGGTGGCCTTGGCGCGCGGCCATGCGGCGCAGCGGCTGACGGTGAAGCCGACGCTGGGCAACCTGCTGCTGTGGCGCGCGTTGTACGTGCATGACGGCCGCATCCATGCCGACGCGCTGCATGCCGGCCCCGCCATGCGCCATTACGCGGGCGCGTCAGCGCCCCTGCTCGGCGATGTGCCGGCCGCGCGCCGCGCCGATGTCGCGCGCTTTCGCGCCTTTGCCGACGACTGGCTGGTGGCGGACGGCGCGGATGCCGTGGGCGATGCGCGCTACGCCATGCTGCCGACGGCGATCCGGCCGATCTGGCGCATCGAGTGGGATGCCGCCGGGCGGCTAGCCTTCACGGCGCAGCATGCCATGGCCCCGGCCGAACGCGCGGCGTGGCTGGCGATGCTGCTGGGGCGCGATCTGCCGCAGCCAATGCAAGCGCAATGATCCGGCCATGACCGCGCCGCCACCAGCGCCGGACGACGACCTCGGCTTCCGCTACCGCGTGCGCAAATCCGGCGAGGTCGAAATACTTCACCATGGTTGGTTGGCGACGCTGTTGCGCGGACGCGCCGCCGCGGCTTTCCTCGCCAGCGCCGAAACCGGCTTCGCTGCCGCGCAGCAGGCCATGGCGCGCGCCACCGGCAACTACAAGCGCGGCAACGAACGCACGGCCGGCGCCCACGCGCGCAACCGGCGCGACGGATGACCGCGCGGCGAGCGGCGCATGGAGCGCCGTATCACCACCACTGTGTTTTCATAGGCGACCCGTTTGTCGCCCCGGAGCCGACCATGCTGCAACTCAGACCCAACTGCGAATGCTGCAACAAGGACCTGCCGCCGGATGCCGCCGATGCGCGCATCTGTTCGTTCGAATGCACGTTCTGCGCCGCGTGCGTGGAGACGAAGCTCGGCGGACGTTGCCCCAATTGCGGCGGCGAATTCGTCCCGCGTCCGCGCCGCCCGGCGCACAAGCTGGCCGCCAATCCGCCGTCCACCGAGCGGGTCTTCAAGCCGGCCGGTTGCGCGGCGGCGACATGACACGAAGGAAGCACCCATGACCACGCCACCCGCCCCCTACCCCATCGAAGGCGGCTGCGATTGCCGCGCCGTCCGCTACCGCATGGCATCGTCGCCGCTGTTCGTGCATTGCTGCCATTGCCGCTGGTGCCAGCGCGAATCCGGCGCGTCGTTCGCGCTCAACGCGATGATCGAGGCCGACCGCGTAACCCTCGTCGCCGGCGCCGTCGAGCTGGTGAACACGCCGTCGGCGAGCGGCGCCGGCCAGCAGATCGCGCGCTGCCCGCATTGCCGCATCGCGCTGTGGAGCCACTATGCCGGCGCCGGCCCGCTGCTGTCCTTCGTGCGCGTGGGCACGCTGGACGACCCGGACCGGCTGCCGCCCGACATCCACATCTTCACCGCCTCGAAGCAGCCGTGGGTGGTGCTGCCTGCCGGCACGCCGGCGGTGGCCGAGTATTACGAACGCGAGGCGCACTGGTCCGCCGAGTCCATGGCCCGCCGCGCCGCGCTGCTGCCGGCGATCGAGGCGTGGCAGGCGTCGCGTCGCGCGGCGCAATGACCACGCGGACCGCATGCGCCGTGCCACCACCACTGTAGTTTGAAGGCGGAGCCATCCCATGCCTGACCTGCTTCCCGCCGCGCCACTGCTTGCCGGCTTCGTGTTCGCGTCGCTGGTGCTCACGCTCACGCCCGGCCCGGCGGTGCTCTACATCGTCACGCGCAGCGTCGTGCATGGCCGCCGCGCAGGGCTGGCCTCGGTGGCCGGCATCGCGCTGGGCAATCTGGGCAACGCGCTGGCCGCCGCGCTGGGTCTGGCGGCGCTGTTTGCCGTGTCGGCGCTGGCATTCAGCGTCGTCAAGTTCCTCGGCGCGGCCTACCTGATCTGGCTGGGCGTGCAGATGTGGCACGCGAAAGAGGTGAGCGCTGTGGCCGGCGCGTCGCCGGCCGAGCCTCTGGCGCGGCTGTTTCGCGATGGCTTCGTGGTGGCGCTGCTGAATCCCAAGACGACGATCTTCTTCGCCGCCTTCCTGCCGCAATTCCTGTCGCCGTCGAGCGACGCGTCGCCGCTGCTGCAGACGATGGCATTGGGCGTGCTGTTCGTGTTGATCGCCGGGATCACCGACGCGCTCTATGCGTTGGCCAGCGGCGTGCTGGCGCCGCGGCTCGCCGGCATGGGCGGGCGCGGCATCGCGCGGCGCGTCGGCGGCGGCATGTACATCGGCATGGGCCTCATCGCTGCGCTGTCCGGCACGCGCGTGAATGCCCGCTAGCCGCCCGCGCATGGTGTCGGCCGCCACACCGATCATCCGCCGTTACCGCCCGGCCGAGGACGATGCCGCGCTGCGCGGCGTCTTCCATTCGGCCATCCACCTGATCGCCAGCCGCGACTACACGCCCGAGCAGATCGCCGTGTGGGCGCCGGACAACTTCGATGCGGTGCAATGGGCGCAACGCATGCGCGGCATCGATCCGTGGGTCGCCGAGATCGACGGCGAAGTCGTCGGCTATGCCGACGTGCAGGACACCGGCTACATCGACCATTTCTACGTTTCCGGGCACCACCCGCGGCGCGGCATCGGCACGGCGCTGATGCGGCATCTGCACGGACAGGCGCAGCGCATGGCGCTGAACGAACTGACCTCGCATGTCAGCCTCACGGCGCAGCCCTTCTTCTCCCGCTTCGGTTTCGTCATCGTCGAACAGCGCATGCCGGTGGTGCGCGGCGTGGCGATGTCCAATGCGCTGATGCGCAAGCCGTTCGACGCGGCCGCTTAACCACCCGCCTGTGCGTCCGGCGCCGCGAACTGCACCATCAGCGCCTGCACCGCATCGTGCGGACCGCGCACGCGCAGGTGCGTGCCCTCTTCGTCGGCGCGCTCGTTCAGCACCTCGCATTGCGCGAAGATGTCGCCGCGCCGGTGCGATGCCGCCCACGGCAGGAAGATGTCGGCGTCCAGCATGTCCTTGCGGAAGAAGTCGAGGATCGCCTCGCGCAGCGCGGCGACATCCTCGCCGCTGCGCGCGCTCATGACGATGCAGCCGCGATACAGGCTGCGCAGCAGGTCGGCGCGTTCGGCCTGCGCGGCGGCGTCGCCGACATGGTCGATCTTGTTGAAGACGCGGATGCGCGGCACCTCGCCGGCGCCGATTTCCGCCAGCACCTGATCGGTGACTTCGCGCTGGCGCTCGTAGCCGGGGTCGCTGGCGTCGATCACGTGCAGCAGGAGCGAGGCGTCGAGCGCCTCTTCGAGCGTGGTCTTGAACGAGGCGACCAGCCCGTGCGGCAGGTTCTTGATGAAGCCGACGGTGTCGGAGACCAGCACGCGCGGCTTGCTCTCGGGCTGCAGCGCGCGCACGGTGGTGTCCAGCGTGGCGAACAGCTTGTTCTCGACCAGCACGTCGCTGCCGGTGAGCGCACGCATCAGTGTGGATTTGCCGGCGTTGGTGTAGCCCACCAGCGCCACGCCGGCGAGGCCCTGGCCAATGCGCTCGAGGCGCCGCGTGCGCTGCGTCCTGCGCTCGACGTCCATGCCGGCGATCTCCTGCTGCAGCTCGGCGATGCGGTCGCGGATCTTGCGCTTGTCCAGCTCGGTGTGGGATTCGCCGGCGCCGCGCCCACCGGTGCCGCTGCGTTGTCGCCCCTGCGGGCCGGCGAGCTTGGCGGCCTCGCGCAGGCGTGGCGTCAGGTAGCCCAGGCGGGCGATCTCGACCTGCGCCTTGGCGGCGCGCGAGGTGGCATGGCGATGGAATATTTCGAGGATGACCATGGTGCGGTCGATGACTTCGCAGCCGACTTCCTTTTCGAGGTTGCGCGCCTGCGAGGGCGAGATTTCGTGATCGACGAAGATCGCCTCGATGCGCCCGGCATCGGCGTCGGCGGCCGGCGCCCGGCCGCTGGCGCGCGGCGCGACCTGCTGGTCGATGGTGGCGGCCTCGCTGTCGACGAAGGCGCGGATTTCTTCGCGCTTGCCGGTGCCGAGGTAGGCCGTGGTATCGAAGCTGGTGCGCTTCTGCGTGAAGGTGGCGACGATCGTGAAGCCGAGCGTCTTGGCCAGATCGCGCAGCTCGGCCAGCGACGATTCGAATTCGATGTCATTGACGTTCGGCAACTGCACGGCAGCCGCAATGGCGTAACGGGGTGCTTCGGGGACTTCCTTGCGCATGGAACGGGGCGGATGAGGGGAATGGCAGGGATACTAGCGGCGATGCGCCGTGCCGCCACCACTGTAGTTTGATCGCTCAGGCGTTCTCGATGAGGATTTCCTCGATGGTCCTCGCCGCGCGCTTGCAACCGTCGAGCACGTCTTCCTGCTTGAAGTAGAAGCGGCGCATCTTCATCGCGTGCCATGCCGCGGCTTCGTCGCCTTCGTCGCGAAAGAGCTGGGTGACGGCCTCGCGCATCAGGGTGTCGGATCGCGCCTCGATGCCCTCGATCTCGTGGCACAGCGTGACGATCTCGGCATGGCGCTTGCGGTCGGACAGTGCGATCACCGCGCGATGCAGCCGCAGGCAGGCGTCGGCGGCAAGCGAGGCCATTTCGCGCGCGGCGGCGGTCGAATCCTCGATGCGGTACATCGTGGTGGTGTTGGCGAGGCTTTGCAGATTGTCGAGCACGCGGTCGAGGTCGAGGATCAGCGAGTGCAGCTGGTCGCGGTTGATCGGCGTGGTGAAGGATTCGTAGAGCAATCTGTTGAACTGATCCTTGATGTCGTCGGCGCTTTGCTCGTTGAGGTTCACTTCATCGATCAGCGCCTGCCGCGAGTGATTGGCGTTGCCCAGGCCGCTGACCAGCCGCAGCGTGGCGTTGGCGCCGGCGACGACGCGATCGCTGTGGGCGGCGAGCAGGTCGAAGAACGTCCCGCGCTTGGTGATGATGTTGCCCAGCATGGCTGCCCCTTCAGAGAAACCCGCGACCGGCGTACCAGAACGCCGCGGCGATGAGGCCGGAGGCGGGAATGGTCAGCACCCACGCGACCACGAGGTTGAAGGTCACCGCCCAGCGCACCGCCTTGACATCCTGCGCGGTGCCGACGCCGACGATGGCGCCGGTGATGGTATGCGTGGTGGAGACGGGAATGCCGCCCAGCGTGGCGAGGCCCAGGCTGATGGCGCCGCCCATCGACGCGCAGGAACCGCTGACCGAATTGAGCCGCGTGATCTTGCTGCCCATGGTCTTGACGATGCGCCAGCCGCCCAGGTAGGTGCCCCACGCGATGGCGCCGTAGCAGGCGTAGACCACCCAGGTCGGCAGCGTCGCCACGTCGGTGGTCGACACGCCGGCGGTGATGAGCAGCAGCCAGACGATGCCGATGGTTTTTTGCGCATCGTTGCCGCCATGGCCGAGGCTGTAGGCGGCCGCGGCGACGAGCTGGCCGCTGCGGAACCATCGGCTGGCCTGATGCGGCGTGGAATTACGAAAGATCCACGCCACGGCCACCATCAGCATGCCGCCGATGAGAAAGCCGACCAGCGGCGAGATGACGATGAAGACGAGGATCTTGCCGAAGCCGCTCCAGACGATGGGCGCAATGCCTCCGGCCTTGGCCAGCGTGGCGCCGACCAGCCCGCCGATCAGCGCGTGCGACGACGACGACGGGATGCCGTAGTACCACGTGATGACGTTCCAGGCCAGCGCCCCCATCAGCGCGCCGAAGATCACGTAATGGTCGACGAAGGCCGGATCGACGGTGCCCTTGCCGATGGTGGCGGCGACCTTGAGCTGGAACACCCACAAGGCGGCGAAATTGAAGAAGGCCGCGAACAGCACCGCTTGCTTGGGTGTCAGCGCGCCGGTGGCGACGATGGTGGAGATCGAGTTGGCACCGTCGTGAAAGCCGTTCATGAAATCGAACGCCAGCGCGACGAGCACCAGCAGGGCCAGCGACCAGAAACTGATGACGAGATTTTCCATGGCCGGTGCTCAGGAGTTCTCGATGAGGATTTCCTCGATCGTTTTTGCCGCCTCTTCGCAGCGGTCGAGCACGTCCTCCTGCAGCGCGTAGAACTCGCGCATCTTGAGCGCCGTCCAGATCGACGCCTCGCCGTTGAAGAGCGCCGCGATGGCCTGCCGCTTGACGCGGTCGGCCGCCGATTCGATGGCGTCGACCTCCTTGCACAGCTCGGCGACCTCGCCCTTGCGGTCCTTGTCGGGCAGCGCATTGACGGCGCGCGCCAGCTTCATGCAGGCGTCGGACCCGAGCGACGCCATTTCGCGCGACTCGGGCGTCGAATCGCGGATCGCGTACATGCCCACGGCGTGCGCGACATCGCGCAAGGCGCCGAGCACGCGATCAAGTTCGATCGTCAGTGTATGGATCTGGTCGCGGTTGATCGGCGTCGTGAAGGAGCGGTGCAGCAGCGAGATGAGCTCGGCACGCACCTTGTCGGCACTGGCCACGTTCATCTCCACTTCGGCCGCCAGCGCGGCGCTGCCGTCCCCCTGGCCAAGGGCATTGACCAAGCGCAGCGCGGCATTGGCCCCGGCGACGACGCGATCGGCATGCGCGCCGAGGAGTTCGAAGAACTCCCTGCGCTGCGGCATCAGACTGCTGAACATGGCGCCTCCCCGGGCTGCTCGTTGTAATAAATCCGTAACAATTATCGCCCTGTTGCGTTGCGGCGTCGACTCTTTCCGGGAGCTTGTTTCAGGCGCTCTTGCGGCGGCGGAATTGGCCCGGCGCCACGCCGGCGAGGCGGCGATAGGCACGGCCGAAATTGGCGGCGTCGCCGTAGCCGAGGCGGTGGCCGATTTCGGCGACGGTGTAGCGCGCATCACCGAGCAGGCGGGACGCAGCGGCATGCTGCCCGGCATCGCGCAAAGCACGGAAGTTCATGCCCTGCGCCGCGAGGCGTCGGGTCAGCGTGCGCGGCGAGAGCGCCAGCGCGGCCGCCAGATCCTCGAGGCGGGGCGCACTCAGCGCCGCGTCGCCGGCCGCCATCTGGTCGAAGCGCGCGGCCAGCCAGTTGCCCGCGCGCGTCCTGACGTCGTCGATGGCGAGCAGGCCGTCGAGCGTCTCGCGGCATTTGACCAGCGCCGCGCGGTAGCTGCTCTCGTCGTGCAGCGGACACGGCAGCGCGTACAGCCCGGCGGGGATGGAGAAGGCATTGACCGGCGCACCGAATTCGCAGGCCAGTCCGACCCGCTCGCGGTAGCGTCGCGCGCCGCGCCCGCCCGGCCGCCGCAGCAACAGCGTGGCCTGCGTGACTTGCGTGCCGAGCACCGCATCGACATACGAGCGCGCGATCTGGAGGACGATGTCGAGCATGGGCTGTTCGAGCTCGCCCAGCGGATACGACGACGTGTCGACCTCGAACTCGAAACGCGCACCCACGCGCACCGTGGCGAACGAAAGATAGGGGGCGCGAATGCGCGCGAACGCGGCGAGCACATCGAGCCCCTCGCCCAACGTCGGCGCCGACAACGCGGCAAAGCCCAGCGGGCCATGGCTGCTGATCGACAACTGGCGACCAAACGCGATGGCCCAGTCGCTGCGCCCGGCGCGCATGGCCAGGCTCATGGCATTGCGGAAGACGGTCAGCTGCTGGGCGACCGTGAAGGTGGCCGACTGCGCCACCGTGCTGGCGTCGAGGCCGGTGCCGGCGAGCAGCGCCCGCGCCTGTCGCGGCTGGCCTTGCAGCAGGATGCGCGTGTAGGTCGTGGGCACCGGGCGATCGTCGAGCGGATGGGACACGGGCGAGTCCGGTTGGCGTGAAATGACCATTGTAATGTCTTAATCAGGCATTGTTTGTGCGCTGCGCTTCTCCGTACGATGCGCTCGTCGATAACTCGTGGAGGAGCGAGCCGTGACGACTTACGCCATCAGTGCTGCCGGCGGGCGGCAGATCACCTATCGGGACAACAAGCGCTGGCTGTGGCTGGCGGGATTGTTCTACCCGGCCATTGCGCTGTCGGGCATCGGCATCTACCTGCTCACCCGCTCCGAGTGGGCGTTTCTGTTCCCGCTCGTCACGCTCTATGGTTTTGTCAGTTTTCTCGACTGGCTGTTCGGCGAAGACCTCTCCAATCCGCCCGAGGAACTCGTGCCGCAACTCGAGGCCGACCTGTATTACCGCTGGCTGCCGATCCTGACCATCCCGATGCATTTCGCCGTGTTGATCGCGATCGCGCACTTCACGGCGACGACCGACCTGTCGTGGCCGGCGATCCTGTTGCTGGCGATGACCGCCGGCCTCTACAGCGGCCTGGGCATCAACACCGCGCACGAACTTGGCCACAAGAAGACGCTGCTCGAGCGCGTGCTGGCGCGCGTCGTGCTCGCCGTGCCCGGGTACGGCCATTTCTGCGTCGAGCACAACCGCGGCCACCATCGTTACGTTGCCACATCCGAAGACCCGGCATCCTCGAAGATGGGCGAGCACATCTACCGCTTCGCGTGGCGCGAGATTCCCGGCGCCTTCGTGCGCGGCTGGCAGGCCGAGAAGGATCGCCTGGGCCGCATGGGCAAGTCCGCGTGGCACTGGGACAACGAAGTGCTGCAGTCGTACGCGCTGACCTTCGTGCTGCAGGCATCGCTGGTCGCCATCTACGGCTGGATCATGCTGCCCTTCCTCGCCATCCACAACTTCTACGCCTGGTGGCAGCTCACCAGCGCCAACTACATCGAGCACTACGGCCTGCTGCGCCAGAAACTGCCCAGCGGCAATTACGAGCATTGCCAGCCGTGGCATAGCTGGAATGCCGATTACATCGCCTCCAACGTGATGCTCTACCACCTCGAGCGGCACTCCGACCACCACGCCCACCCGACGCGCCGCTACCAGTGCCTGCGCAGCTTCCCCGATCTGCCCAATCTGCCCAACGGCTACTTCGGCATGTTCATCGTGGCGCTGGTGCCGGCGTGGTGGTATGCGCTGATGAACAAGCGGCTGCTGGCGCTGCCGCATATCCGCGGCGACTTCTCGAAGATCAACCTGCTGCCCGAGCGGCGGGCTGCGCTCGAAGCGCGTTACGGCGAATTCGCCCGCATGCAAAGCCTGCGGGGGGCGGCGGCATGACGGTCTGGCGTTGCCCGGACTGCGGCTACACCTACGACGAGGCCAAGGGCGACGCGCACGAAGGCTATGCCGCCGGCACACCGCTGGCGGCGCTGCCCGACGACTTCGTGTGCCCGGACTGCTGCGTGCGCGAGAAGGCCGATTTCGTGCCGGCCTCGACCGACGCCGCATGACAGTCTGGGTCTGCGTGGTATGCGGCTACGTGTATGACGAAGCCGCCGGCGATCCCGACCACGGCATCGCCCCCGGCACGCGCTGGGAAGACCTCCCCGACACCTGGCAGTGTCCGGATTGCGGCGTCGGCAAGGTCGACTTCGAAATGCAGGCCTTCTGACACCGCAAACTACAGTGGTGGTGGCACGGCGCATCGCACCGGCACGGCGCCGCCGAGCGCCTATTACTTTCGCTCAATTGTGCCGCGGCACCTTCTCTGCGATGATGGCGCATGGCCACGCTTTCATGCAGATCGGATGTCCGATGCGCAAGCGATTGCACTCCGCGCTGACCGGCAGCGCCCGCGTGCGGGCGCGTGCCGCCGTTGACCCGTTCGTGCGCCATCTGCGCGACATGGTGCGCGCGCTCGATGCCGCACTGTCCGGCCACCACGATCCCGACGCCGCGTCCCAACTCGGCAAGCTGGTGCGCGCGCTGCGCACCCGCTGCGGGCTCGACGCACCACCGGCGTCTCGTCCGCCCGCCCGCACGCACGCACCAGCCAAGCGCGAACGCTGAGGCGCGGGCCTCGGCCGGCCCCGCGACAACACGACGACTACATTTGTCGCAGTCCGCGCACGGGCGGCAAATTGGTTCATTATTGGTATTAGCGGCGCGCGCCGCCTCCCCCTTCATCACCTGCTTTCGCCCCATGAAACTTGCGCCCGCCCTCGCCTTCGGTCTGCTTGTCCTGCCCCTCGCGCCGTCCATTGCCCATGCCAAGCCGGCCGGCACGGCCATCGAGCGCAAGATCGACGCGCTGCTGTCGAAGATGACGCTCGAGGAAAAGATCGGCCAGCTAACGCAGTATTCCGGCGAATCGGCGGCCACCGGGCCGGTGACCTTCGTCGGCAACCAGGAGGCGCAGATCCGCGAAGGCCGCATCGGCTCGCTGCTCAACATTCAGGGCGCACGGCAAACACGCCGCTATCAGGAAGTGGCGATGGAATCGCGACTGAAGATCCCGCTGCTGTTCGGCCTCGATGTCATCCACGGCTTCCAGACCACCTTCCCGATCCCGCTGGCCGAGGCCGCGAGCTGGGACCTCGAGGCCATCGAGCGTGCGGCGCGCATCGCCGCCGTCGAGGCCTCCGCCAACGGCATCCACTGGACGTTCGCGCCGATGGTCGACATCGCGCGCGACCCGCGCTGGGGGCGCGTCATGGAAGGCGCCGGCGAAGACGTGCATCTGGCCTCGCGCATCGCCTTCGCGCGCGTGCGCGGCTTCCAGGGCCGGGGGCTGGGGGAGCTCGACAGCGTGATGGCCTGCGCCAAGCATTTCGCCGCCTACGGCGCTGCGGTCGGCGGGCGCGACTACAACACCGTGGACATGAGCGAACGCATGCTGTGGGAGACCTACCTGCCACCGTTCAAGGCGGCGGTCGACGCCGGCGCGGCGACGTTCATGAATTCGTTCAACGACCTCAACGGCATCCCCGCCACCGGCCATCGCCATCTGCAGACCGACATCCTCAAGGGACGCTGGGAGTTCGATGGCTTCGTGGTCTCCGACTGGGGCTCCATCGGCGAGATGGTGAAGCATGGCTACGCGGCCGACAACCGCGATGCGGCGCGTGCGGCGATTCTCGCCGGCAGCGACATGGACATGGAGAGCAGCGCTTATCGCGACCACCTGGCCGCGCTGGTGAAGTCCGGCCAGGTGCCGCGAGCGCGCGTCGACGACGCGGTGCGCCGCGTGCTGCGAAAGAAGTTCGAGCTGGGCCTCTTCGACGACCCGTTCCGCTATGCCGATCCGGCGCGCGAACGCGCGGCGCTGGCCAATCCGGCGCATCGCGCTGCGGCGCGCGAGATCGCGGCGAAGAGCATCGTGCTGCTGGAGAACCGCGACGCCACGCTGCCGCTGGACACGCGCGGCAAGACCATCGCCCTGATCGGCCCGATGGTCAAGGTCGGCCAAGGCAATCACGGCTTCTGGTCCGTGAAAGTACCCGGCGTCGATTACGAGACCTTTGCCATCTCGCAATGGCAGGGGGTGAAGGCTGCGCTGGGTCGTGACGAAGGCCTGCTCTACGCGCAGGGCTGCGATGTCGCCTGCGAATCGCGCGAGGGCTTCGCCGAGGCCGTGGCGACGGCGCAACGCGCCGACGTCGTGGTGGTGAGCGTCGGCGAGCATTGGGATCACAGCGGCGAGGCCAAGAGCCGCAGCAGCATCCGCCTGCCCGGCGCGCAGGAGGACCTCGTGCGCGCGCTGCATGCCACCGGCAAGCCGGTGGTCGTGGTCATCAGCGCCGGCCGGCCGCTGGTCTTCGACTGGATCGCCGACCACGCGCACGCGGTGGTCTATACGTGGTGGCTGGGCACCGAGGCCGGCAACGCCATCGCCGATGTGCTGTTCGGCGCCTACAACCCGTCGGCACGCCTGCCGATTACCTTCCCGCGCAGCGAAGGGCAGATTCCGATCTACTACAACCATCCGAACACCGGCCGGCCACCGGCGGGCGAGGCCGCAGCGGGCTACGTCGCCGGCTATCTCGACCTCAAGACCACGCCGCGCTATGCCTTCGGCCACGGCCGCAGCTACACCCGCTTCGAATACGCCGATCTGCGCCTCGATGCACGGCGCATGAACCGCAAGGGCAGGCTGACGGCGACGCTGCGCGTCACCAATGCCGGAACGCGCGCCGGCGAGGACACCGTGCAACTCTATCTGCGCGACAAGGTGGCCTCCGTCGTGCGTCCGGTCAAGGAACTCAAGGACTTCCGCAAGGTCCGTCTCGCGCCGGGCGAATCGCGCGAGGTGCGCTTCGAGATCGATCGCGAGAAGCTCTCGTTCGTGAACAGCAAGCTCGAATGGGTCGCCGAGCCGGGCGAGTTCGAGTTGATGGTCGGCGCGGCGGCGGACGACATCCGCCTGCGCGACCAGTTCGTGCTGATCGACTGACACCAAACTACAGTGGTGGCGGCACGGCGCACGGCGTGCGCCGGTGCTTATAATTTCCTCCAGAGACCTGCGCCGGGCAAGCGCCGCACCCCGCCCGCCGCAGGTCGCCATTTTTTCGACGAGGAAACACGCGATGAGCGCCCACCGCAGGGCCGTCCCAAGGGGGGCGCCGCCAACCACCCGGAGCCGCGACGCGGCGAACCGCCTTCACCCCCTTCCGCGGGAAGGGGCATGGGGGAAAGGCCCATGAGCGCCCGCATTCTCGATGGCAATGCCCTGTCCGCGCGCGTGCGCGGCGAACTCGCCGAGCGTGCCGCGCGCCTGACGGCACGCGGCACGACGCCGTGCCTTGCGGTGATCCTCGTCGGCGAAGACCCTGCGTCCGCCGTGTATGTGCGCAACAAGGTCGCCGCCTGCGAGAAGGCCGGCCTGCGCTCGATCAGGGACGTGTACCCGCCTGACGCCTCGCCCGCCACCGTGCTGGCCCGCATCGCCGAGCTGAACGCCGATCCGGCGGTGCATGGCATCCTCGTGCAGCTGCCGTTGCCGAAACACTTCGACGCCGATGCCGTGCTCGAAGCCATCGCGCCGGAAAAGGACGTCGACGGGTTCCATGCCGAAAACATCGGCGCGCTGGCGCAGGGCAAGCCGCGCTTCATTCCCTGCACGCCCTACGGCGTCATGAAGATGCTGGAGAGCGAAGGCGTGCCGCTCAAGGGCGCCGAGGTCGTGATCGTCGGCCGCAGCAACATCGTCGGCAAGCCGATGGCGCTGCTGCTGCTGGCGCAAAGCGCCACCGTCACCGTCTGCCATTCGCAGTCGCGCGATCTGGCCTTCCATACGCGGCGTGCAGACATACTCGTCGCCGCAGTCGGCCGCCCGAAGATGATCACGGGCGACATGATCAAGCCGGGCGCCACGGTCATCGACGTCGGCATCAACCGCCTGCCCGCCGAACAGGGCGGCAAACTGTGCGGCGACGTTGATTTCGAGTCCGCGAAGGACGTCGCCGGGCTCATCACGCCGGTGCCCGGCGGCGTCGGCCCGATGACCATCACCATGCTGCTGGCCAACACCCTCGAAGCGGCGGAAAGGGAAGTATCGTGAAAAAACACCTGCGGCCGATGGTCGGCATCGTCATGGGTTCGGACTCCGATTGGCCGGTGATGCAGGTCGCCGCCGCCATGCTGCGCGACTTCGGTGTGCCCTTCGAGGCCAAGGTCGTGTCGGCGCACCGCACGCCCGACCTGCTCTTCGATTACGCCGCGATGGCGCAGGAGCGCGACCTGCGCGCGATCATTGCCGGCGCCGGCGGCGCCGCGCATCTGCCCGGCATGCTGGCGTCCAAGACCATCGTGCCCGTGCTTGGCGTGCCGGTGCCCTCGAAACACCTCAACGGCCTCGATTCGCTGCTCTCCATCGTGCAGATGCCCAAGGGCGTGCCGGTGTCCACCTTCGCCATCGGCGAGGCCGGCGCCGCCAACGCCGCGCTGACGGCCATCGCCATCATTGCCACCGCCAACGACGAGTTCGGCCGCGCCATGGCGGCCAAGCTCACCGATTTCCGCGCCCGGCAAACCGAAACCGTGATGGCGATGAAGCTGCCCGAGGCGTAATGGCGCACAACCGCTTCCGCTTCCGCCTGCTCAACGTCTTCGCCGAAACGCCGCTGGGCGGCAATCCGCTCGCCGTCTTCGAAGACGGGCGCGGCCTCGACGACGCCACGATGCAGGCTCTGGCGCTGCAATTCAACCTCTCCGAAACGACCTTCATCCTGCCGTCGACGCAGGCCAGCGCGCGCGTGCGCATCTTCACGCCGGATTTCGAAATGCCCTTTGCCGGGCATCCCACGCTGGGCACCGCGCACGTCGTGCGCGACCTGCTCGGCGCAGGCGATGCCGTGCGGCTCGAGATGATCGCCGGCACCATTCCAGTGAGCGCCACCGGCGACCGTTGGGAGCTTGCCGCCACCGCGGCAACGACACGCCCGGCCGCAGCCTCGCGTGACGACATCGCCGCTGCGTTGAACCTCGCGTCGCAGGACATCGCCGGCGAGCCGCTGTGGGTCAATAGCGGCAGCGACCAGTTCATCGTGCCGCTGGCCGACGTTGCCGCCGTGCGCCGCTGTCGGCCCGATGCGGCCTTGCTGCAGCGTCACTGCCACAACGGCACCCGGGCGATGGTGTATGTGTGGGCGAGGGACGCCGCCGACCGCGCCGAAGTGCGCTTCTTTTTCCCCAAGGGCGGCGCCATCGCCGAGGACCCGGGGACCGGCTCGGCCTGTGCCAATCTCGGTGGCTACCTGCTCGCCACCGGCACGCGCGGCCCGCTGCAATGGACGCTGTCGCAGGGCACGCAGATCCGCAAGCCTTGCGTGCTCGGCCTGCGCATCGATGCCGACAGCGGCATCCATGTCGGCGGCCGCGTCGTCGAACTGGGCCGCGGCGAGATCGCACTATGAGCGTCGACACGCCCGACATCGCCGGCGTCCTGGCCTACCTCAAGGATCTGCAATCGCGCATCGTCGGCGCGCTCGAAGCCTTCGACGGCAATCCCTTCCGCCGCGACGAATGGACGCGTCCGGCCGGCGGCGGCTCGATGGGCCACCCCCCCGCCCCCCTTCCCGGGGAAGGGGGTGACCACGGTTCGCCAAGCTCCGCGTCGCAGACTGCCGCCGCCTTGGGGCGGCCCGGCGGCGGCTCGCAGGGCCAACCCCCCGCCCCCCTTCCCGCGGAAGGGGGTGACCACGGTTCGCCAGGCTCCGCGTCGCAGACTGCCGCCGCCTTGGGGCGGCCCGGCGGCGGCGGCTGTTCCTGGCTGATCGAGGATGGCGCGTTCTTCGAGCGCGGCGGCGTCAATGTCTCGCATGTCATGGGCGATCGCTTGCCGCCGTCGGCCACCGCGCACCGCCCGCAACTGGCCGGCCGACGCTGGGAGGCGATGGGCGTTTCGCTGGTGCTGCATCCGCGCAATCCGTATTGCCCGACGGCGCACATGAACGTGCGCTTCTTCGTCGCGCTGCCGCCCGCCGACGCGCCTGACGAACCGCCGATCTGGTGGTTCGGCGGCGGCATGGACCTCACGCCCTACTACGGCTTCGTCGACGATGCCGTGCATTTCCACCGCACCTGCCGTGATGCACTGGCGCCCTTCGGCGATGATGTGCATGCGCGCTGCAAGGCCTGGTGCGACGAGTATTTCTTCCTCAAGCATCGCAACGAACCGCGCGGCGTCGGCGGCATCTTCTACGACGACCTCGACGCCGGCGGACCCGGCGGCGCGACACCCTTCGCGCGCTGCTTCGCGCTCACGCGAGCCGTCGGCGATGCCTTCACCAGCGCCTACCTGCCGATTCTCGAACGTCGCCGCGACCTGCCCTTCGGCGAGCGCGAGCGCGACTTCCAGGCCTACCGTCGCGGTCGCTATGTCGAGTTCAACCTGGTATGGGATCGCGGCACGCTGTTCGGCCTGCAGTCGGGCGGACGGACAGAATCGATCCTGATGTCGCTGCCGCCGATCGTCAAGTGGCGCTACGACTGGTAGCCCGCGCCGGACAGCGCGGAGGCCGCGCTTTACACCGACTTCCTGCCGCCGCGCGACTGGTTGGCGGCGAAGTAATCGCGCAGGCCGGCCATGATGCCGGCATCGCCCGGCCCGGTGGCGATCACCCGGCGCAGACCATGGCGCGCCGCCGCGTCGACAATGCGCGCGTGCGACACGAAGGTCGGGGTTTCGCGCAGCCACGCCAGCCCCAGCGGCCCGATCATGGCAATGAAGTTGTCCACGCCCTCGCTGCTGGTCAGCGTCACCGCATCGAGTTCGCGGCGCTCCCATAGCGCCAGCAGCGGCGCCGGATCGAGCGCCGGTCGCGAACGCCGGTAGCACGTGAGATACGTCACCGCGGCGCCGCGCCGCTGCAAGGTGTCGCCAAGCAGTTCGCGACCACCATCACCGCGGCACACCAGCACGCGCCAGCCATGCACGGCCTGCAACTCGGGCAGCGCCAGCAGCGCCTCGGAATCGAAGCGGTCGCGCGGCGCGATGATCTGCGCGACGCCGTGCTTCGCCAGTGCCGCTTCGCTCGACAAGCCCATCGCGCCGGCACGCACATGCGGCGGCCAGGTGCGGTGCGCGAGCATCGTCGCCAGCGCCAGTTCGACGGCATTGGGACTGACGAAGACCACGAGGTCAAAGCCGTCGAGCGCGATCGCCGCGTCCTGCAAGGGCGTGACATCCTCGACGGGCGTGATTTCAAGCACCGGAAAGCGCACTGGCCGCGCACCGGCAGCGACGAGTTGTTCGCACAGGTGCGCCGCCTGCTGGGCCGGGCGCGTGACGACGATGCGCCGTCCCGCCACCACTGTAGTTTCAGCGGGCGGCGTGTCGCTCATTGCGGCGCGCCGCGCGCAGCCAGCTCGGCGAGGATGGCGTCCGCGCCATCGTCGCGCAGCGTGCGGGCCGCCGCCGCGCCAAGCGCCTCGGGATCGGCATCGACGCCGCCGGCGAGTTCGGCGCGGGCCATGCGCGTGCCGTCGGGGCGGGCAAGGAAGGCGCGCAGGCGGATGCCTTGCGCGCTGCTTTCGGCAAAGGCACCCAGCGGCACTTCGCAACTGCCGCCGAGCGCACGCGACACGGCACGTTCGGCGCGCACGCACTGCGCCGTGGCGACATCGTTCAGCGGTGCGAGCCATGCGGCGAGGTCCTTGCGCGACGCCAGGATCTCGATGCCCAAGGCGCCCTGCCCGGCAGCCGGCAGGCTCTCGTCGGCGCCGATGGTGGCGCGGATGCGCGCGCCAAGGCCCAGCCGCGTGAGGCCGGCGGCAGCCAGCACGATGGCGTCATACTGGCCTTCGTCGAGCTTGCGCAGTCGCGTATCGAGGTTGCCGCGCAAGGGCGATACGGCGAGGTAGGGATGGCGGGCGCGCAACTGCGATTCGCGACGCAGGCTGGAGGTGCCGACCACCGCGCCGGGCGGCAGGTCGGCGAGGCTGGCATAACGATTGGACACGAAGGCATCGAGCGGCACTTCGCGCGGGCCGATGGCGGCCAGCGCGAACTCGGATTCGAGCTGCATCGGCACATCCTTCATCGAATGCACTGCGAGGTCGGCGCGGCCATCGAGCAGCGCGGTTTCCAGTTCCTTGACGAACAGGCCCTTGCCGCCGACCTTGGCCAACGGGCGGTCGAGGATTTGGTCGCCGCGCGTGGTCATGCCGAGCAGCTGCACGTCGCAAGCCGGGTACAGCGTGCGCAAGAGGCCCTGAACATGTTCGGCCTGCCACAGCGCGAGGCGCGATTCGCGGGTGGCGATGACGAGCCGCGACGGTGGCGGCAATGTGGCGGAAGTCATTGAAATTGCGGTGTCGTGACCGGTGAGGCGGGCATTCTACGGTAGCCATGCGTTACCATCGTCGGCCCGATCCACGCTTTCCCGCCGCCATGGTTGCCGTGCCCGCTTCGCTCCCCGCCGACGACAAGGACCAGCCACTGCGCGACGACATCCGCCTGCTCGGCCGCATGCTCGGCGATACGCTGCGCGCCGAGGAAGGCGACGCGGCGCTGGCGAAGGTCGAACGCATCCGCCAGTTGGCGATCCGCTGCCATCGCGATGCCGATCGCGACGCGCAGACCGAATTGCAGGCGCTGCTGGCCTCGCTCGAGCAGGCCGAGATCAATCACATCGTGCGAGCCTTCAGCTACTTCTCGCAGCTGGCCAACATCGCCGAGGACCAGCATCACTTGCGCCGCGGCCGCGCGCACGCGGTGGCCGGCGATGCGCCACGCGAAGGCACCTTGGCCTGTGCCGTGGCGCGCGCACGCGCCGCCGGCATCGCCACCGGCGCGCTGGCCGACTTCTTCGCCCGTGCGCAGGTGAATCCGGTGCTCACCGCGCACCCGACCGAAGTGCAGCGCAAGAGCATCCTCGATTGCCACCGCAAGATCGCCAGCCTGCTCGACACGCGCGATCGCACCGCGCTCTCGCCCGAAGAACGCGACGAGAACGACGAGGCCTTGCGCCGCGCCGTGTTGCGGCTGTGGCAGACGCGCATGACGCGCACCACCAAGCTGTCGGTGATGGACGAGGTGAACAACGCGCTGTCGTACTACGACACCACCTTCCTGCGCACGCTGCCGCGCCTGCACAATGCCTTCGACGACACGCTGCGCGCGCTGCTGCCGGACTGGCCGGCCGCCGAGATCGCGCCGGCGATCCGCACCGGCTCGTGGATCGGCGGCGACCGCGACGGCAATCCCTTCGTCACCGCCGAAGTGCTCGAGCGCGCGATGCGGGCGCAAAGCCGCGCCGCGCTGGGCTACCTGCTCGAACAACTGCACCAGCTCGGCGCCGAACTATCGACGTCGGCGACGCTGGTCGAGATGCCAGGCGAGTTGCTGCAACTGGCGCAGCGTTCGCCCGACCACAATCCGCATCGCGACGATGAGCCCTACCGCCGCGCCATCGCCGGCTTCTATGCCCGGCTGGCCGCCACCGCCCTGGCGCTCGACCATCTGGAAGCGCCGCGCCATGCCGTCGCCGAAGCGCCACCCTATGCGTCCGCCGGCGAGTTCCTCGCCGACCTGGATGTCGTGCACCGCGCGCTGCTCGCGCAGGGCTCCGGGCTGCTGGCGCGCGGCCGCTTGCGACGCCTGCGCCGGGCGGTATCGATTTTCGGCTTCCATCTGGCGCCGCTCGACCTGCGGCAGAACGCGGATGTGCATGAGCGCACCGTGGCCGAGCTGCTGGCGGTGGCCGGCGTGTGCGCCGACTATCTGGCGCTGGACGAGGAGGCGCGCATCGCTCTGCTGGTGGCCGAACTGGGCCATCCGCGGCCGCTGCGCGCGCACGGCGCCAGCTACACGCCCCAGACGCAGGGCGAGCTGGACATCTTCGACATGGCGCGCTCGATCCACCGGCGCTACGGTCGCGCCGCCATCGAGAACGTCATCATCTCGAAGACCGACGCCGCATCCGACGTGCTGGAAGTCGCCGTGCTGCTCAAGGAAGCCGGCCTGCTGCGCCCGGCGCACGCGGCGCTCGATGTCAACATCGTGCCGCTGCTCGAGACGATCGACGATCTGCAGCGCGGCGCCGCCATCATGGAGCGCTTGTTCTCATTACCGACCTACCGGGCGCTGATTGCCGGCCGCGACCAGTTGCAGGAAGTCATGCTCGGCTATTCCGACAGCAACAAGGACGGCGGCTTCCTGACCTCCGGCTGGTCGCTGTACCGCGCCGAAGTCGAGCTCACAGGCGTCTTCGCCCGACATGGCGTGCGCATGCGGCTGTTCCACGGCCGCGGCGGCTCGGTCGGCCGCGGCGGCGGGCCGACCTACCAGGCGATCCTCGCACAGCCGTCGGGCGCCGTGCAGGGGCAGATCCGCATCACCGAGCAAGGCGAGGTGATCGCGTCGAAATACGCCAATGCCGACCTGGGTCGGCGCAACCTCGAAGTGCAGCTCGCGGCGACGCTGGAGGCCACCTTGCTGCCGCATGCGCACGACGCCGCGGCGCCCGAGTTCGTCGCCGCGATGGACGCGCTCTCCGCGCTGGCGTTTCGCGCCAATAGCGCGCTGGTGTACGAGACGCCGGGCTTCGAGCGCTATTTCTGGGAATCGACGGTCATCACCGAGATCGCTTCGCTCAACATCGGCAGCCGCCCCGCTTCGCGCAAGAAATCGACGGCTATCGAGGATCTGCGCGCCATTCCATGGGTGTTTTCGTGGGCGCAGTGTCGCGTCATGCTGCCCGGCTGGTACGGCTTCGGCAGCGCCGTCGCGGCCTGGCGCGCGCAGCAGGGCGATGCCGGTCTCGCCCTGCTGCGGCGGATGCACGACGAATGGGGCTACTTCCGCACGCTGCTGTCGAACATCGACATGGTGCTCGGCAAGAGCGACCTGGGCATCGCGCGACGCTATGCGGAGCTGGTTGCCGACGCGGGGCTGCGCGAGGCGATCTTCGCGCGCATCGAGGCGGAGTGGCAGTCCAGCGTGCAGGCTTTGCTCGACATCACCGGCCAGCACGAACTGCTCGATGCCAACCCGCTTCTCAAGCGCTCGATCCGCAACCGCTTCCCGTACATCGATCCGCTCAACCACCTGCAGGTGGCGATGCTGCGCCGGCATCGCGAAGGCGAAACGGATGTGCGCCTGCAACGCGGCATCCACCTGACGATCAACGGGATCGCCTCGGGGCTGCGCAACAGCGGCTGAGCCGGCGCCGGCGCAAACTACAGTGGTGGCGGCACGGCGCTCCGCGGACGGCGCGCCGGCGCAAACTACAGTGGTGGCGGGACGGCGGTCGACGGGCTGCGGTGGTCGATGCCACCCCCTTTCCCGCGCGCGGTCGCTGCGCCCCCGCCCTACGGGCGGGTCCCCCTCCGCTGCGCGCGGTCTTGGTGGTGGCACGGCGCTCCGCGGACGGCGCGCCGGTTGCCGGCTAGCCGGCGCGCGCGCTGCGCTGCTGCGATTCCAGCGCGGTCTTTTCCAGCCAGCGCTTGACGCGATTGGCATCGCCGATGCGCGTCGCCTTGCCCCAGGAATCGAGCAGCACGATGATCATCGGCTTGCTGCCCATCCACACCTGCATGACGAGGCATTTGCCGGCCTCGGCGATGTAGCCGGTCTTGGACAGGCCGATCTCCCAGTGCGGGCTCTTGACCAGCGAATTGGTGTTGTTGAACTGCATCTCGCGGCCGGCGACGTTGATGCGGTCGTCGGGCGAGGTGGAAAACTCGCGGATCAGCGGGTACTGCGAAGCGGCATCGACCATCCGCGCCAGATCGCGCGGCGTCGACACGTTGGCGGCCGTGAGGCCCGTCGGATCGGCGAAGCGCGTGCTGCCCAGGCCCAACTCGACCGCCTTGCGGTTCATGGCGGCGACGAACGCATCCTTGCCGCCGGCGTAATGGCGCGAAAGCGCCGAGGCAGCGCGATTCTCGGAGGACATCAACGCCAGGCGAAGCATCTCTTCCCGGGTCAGCCGTGCGCCGACGCGCAAGCGCGAGCCGGTGCCCTTGAGCATGTCGACGTCGTCGGCGCCGATGGTGAGTTCTTCCTGCAGGTTCGGCTGGGCATCGAGCGCGACCATGGCGGTCATCAGCTTGGTGATCGACGCGATCGGCTGCACGGCTTCGGCATTGCGCGCGGCGATGACGTCGCCGCTGGCCTGGTCCTGCACGAGAAAGGCGCTGGAGCGCAGCATCGGGCCATCCGGGTCGCTGCTGTCGCGTTCGATGGCGCGGGATTCGGCGAGTTGCGTGGCCCGGGCTTTGGCGCGCGCGAGCTTGACCACCTTCTTCTTGGCCTGTGCGCTGCGCTTTTCCGCCGGTGCGGCGTGCGCGTGCGGTACGCCCAGCGCCAACAGCAGCGTCGAGCCGAGGACGGCGGCCAGCCATTGCCGAATGTTCATCTTGTCTCCCTCAGAACCGTGGCCGCAGTCTAGCAAAAGCCCGCGCACGTGGTCATGGGTTTACGGCAATTCCGCAATAAAAATAAAGTGCTTGACGGAACTCTTCATCCGGAACATCAGAATCCGTCACGCGTTCGCAAGGAATTCGCGCACCTCATCGGCGCGTGCCATTGTATCGGCGTGACCCAGGGCGATCAGCGCGCGCGTGTACTCGCGTTCGAACAGCAGGTAGCTGGTCAGGGCACCGCCCCGCCGCTGCATCGCGCCGACGCCGCCGAGCAAGGTGCGCACGGCCCACGGCAACGCATGCGCGTGCTGTGCCGCGATTTCGTCCAGCCGCTGCGAAGGCGTGATGACGAGGACCTCGATCGGGCGCAGATTGACGCCACTGGCCTCTCGGACCTCCGGCGGGATCAGCGTGACGGTCTGGTTGATGCGTGCTGCACGCTCGATGTCGGCGGAGAGGTTGTCGAGGAAGATGCTCGACATGGCGTGCCCCGCGATCTGCGCCAGGCTCGGATAGACCGCAGTCTTCGGTCGCGCGGCCTCGCTCGCGGCACGTCCGGCACCGACCACCAGGATGCGCTGCGCGCCCAGATGCACGGCCGGCGAAATCGGCGCTGTCTGCCGCATCGAGCCGTCGCCAAACCACTCGCGGTGCAGGCGGACGGCCGGGAAGATGAATGGAATGGCACTCGAGGCCATCAAATGGGCGACCGTCAGCCCGACGTGCGCGCCGACGCGCTGGTTGCGCCGCCACGGTTCGAGATCGGGGCGGCCTTCGAAAAAACTGACGCTTTGTCCGGTTTCGTATCCGGAACACGTCACGCTCAGCGAATGCAGCGTGCCGTGGGCGATGGCGCGCCGCATGCGTTCGAAATCGAGCAGCCGTTCGAGCAACGACTGCAACGGCGAATTGTCCAGCAGCGAGCGCGGTGCGCTGCGCACCAGCCAGCCCGCCGCCAGGGCGCCGAGCCAGCGCGCGCCGGAGACGCCGATGCCGAGCGCATCGGCACGATAGACATCGGCGGCACGGAAACTCCCCCAGACGCTGACCAGCGCATCGACACCGGCACCGAAATCGTCGGCCCAGCACGCCAGAACGGCGGCATTGATGGCGCCGGCCGACGTGCCGCAGAGGATAGGGAACGGATTGTCGCCGTCTGCGGGAGAGAGCTCGCGGATGGCCTGCAGGACGCCCGCCTGGTAGGCGGCACGGGCGCCGCCGCCGGTCAGGATCAGCGCGGTGAGCGGCGCCTGCGCTCCCCTCGATGTCACGCCGTGCGCTTCAGTTGGCGGCGGACTGCGCCGCCTCGACGGACAGCAAGGCCGTGACATTCACGATGCGTCGCACCGTCGCCGTCGGCGTCAGGATGTGCACCGGCAGGCGGCTGCCGAGCAGCAGGGGACCGACCGTGAGGCCGTCGCCGGCCGCCGTCTTCAGCAGGTTGAAGGCGATATTGGCGGCATCGAGCGTGGGCATCATCAGCAGGTTGGCTTGCCCGGTGAGCCGGGAATTCGGAAACACCTGCTCGCGAATCGCGTCGGACAGTGCGGTGTCGCCGTGCATTTCGCCATCCACTTCGAGGTCCGGCGCGCGCTGCTGCAGCAATTGCAGCGCCCGGCGCATCTTCACGGCCGTCGGCGTGTCGTAGGCCCCGAAGTTCGAATGCGAGAGCAGCGCGGCGCGCGGCACGATGCCGAAACGGCGGACTTCCTCGGCGGCGAGCACGGTCATTTCGGCGATCTGCTCCGCAGTCGGATCGTAGTTGATGTACGTGTCGCCGATGAACAGCGTGCGCTTGGGCAGCACAAGCATGTTGAGCGCGTAGAAGCTGCCGACATCCGGCTTCAGACCGATGACGCTGTCGATGTAGCGCAGGTGCAATCCGTGCTGGCCGAAGGTGCCGCAGATCATGCCGTCGGCGTAACGATGGCGGACCAGCATGGCGCCGATCAGCGTCGTGCGCCGGCGCATTTCGCGCTTGGCGTATTCGATGCCGATGCCGCGGCGGCACATGATCTGGTAGTAGTCCTGCCACAGCTCCTTGTAGCGCGGATCGGAGTCGGGATTGACCAGCTCGAAGTGTTCGCCGGCGCGCATGCGCAGGCCGAAGCGCGCGATACGCTGTTCGACGACGTTCGGGCGGCCGATGACCAGCGGCCGCGCGAGCCCCTCGTCGACCACCGTCTGCACCGCGCGCAACACGCGCTCGTCCTCGCCTTCGGCGAAGACGATGCGCGCCGGCGACTTCTTGGCAGCGTCGAACACCGGCCGCATGAGCAGGCCCGTGTGATAGACGAAATCGTTGAGCTGCTGGCGATAGGCGGCGATATCGGCAAGCGGACGCGTGGCGACGCCGGAATCCATCGCCGCCTTGGCCACCGCCGGCGCGACGGTGACGATCAGGCGCGGATCGAAGGGCTTGGGGATCAGGTAGTCGGGACCGAAGGCGAGATCCTCGGTGCCGTACGCAGCCGTGACGACATCGGATTGCTCGGCATGCGCCAGTTCGGCGATGGCGCGGACGGCGGCCACCTTCATCGCTTCGTTGATGGTCGTGGCGCCGACATCGAGCGCGCCGCGAAACATGAACGGGAAACACAGCACGTTGTTGACCTGGTTCGGATAGTCGGAGCGGCCCGTGCCGATGATGGCGTCCGGACGCACGGCGCGCGCATCCTCGGGGCGGATTTCCGGGTCGGGATTGGCCATCGCGAGGATGATCGGGCTGGGCGACATCTGCTTGACCATCTCGGGCTTGAGGACGCCCGCAGTGGACAGGCCCATGAACACGTCCGCGCCCGGCATCACGTCGGCCAGCGTCTGCGCCGTGGTGTCCTGCGCATAGCGCGCTTTTGACGGATCGAGGCCGGGCCGGTCGCGACGGATCACGCCCTTGCTGTCGACGGCAAACACGTTCTTCGGATCGAGCCCGAGGCTGACCAGCAGGTCCAGACAGGCGATTGCCGCCGCACCAGCCCCCGAGCACACCAGCTTCACCTTGGCCAGATCCTTGCCGACGACGCGCATGCCGTTGAGCACCGCGGCGCTGGCGATGATCGCCGTGCCGTGCTGGTCGTCGTGGAAGACCGGAATCTTCAGCCGCTCCCGCAACTTGGCTTCGACATAGAAGCACTCCGGTGCCTTGATGTCTTCGAGGTTGATGCCGCCGAATGTGGGCTCCAGCGCCGCGATGATGTCGACCAGCTTGTCCGGGTCGTGCTCGTTGATCTCGATGTCGAAGACGTCGATGCCGGCAAACTTCTTGAACAGCACGCCCTTGCCTTCCATCACCGGCTTGCCGGCCAACGGCCCGATGTTGCCCAGGCCCAGCACGGCGGTGCCGTTGGTGACGACGGCCACCAGATTGCCTCGTGCCGTATAGAGCGAGGCGGTGGCCGGGTCGCGGACGATTTCGTCGCAGGCGGCGGCGACGCCCGGCGAATAGGCCAGCGACAGGTCGGCCTGGTTGGTCAACGCCTTGGTCGGCGTGACGGCGATCTTGCCTGGCGTCGGCAGGCGGTGATACTCCAGCGCGGCTTCGCGGATACGTTCGTCCATCGGATGCTCCAGTTCGGAATTCGGGTCTGCGCGATGCGACAGGCGCCCGTCGCGCAGGACAGCCGGGTCGTCGATTCTGACACAAAGGGCACATCGGCTCGTCCCGTGCGCCGTGCTGCCACGACTGTAGTTCGGTGGTGGTTCCAGCGGGTTGACCTGTCGCAAGGGCTTGCAAAAGGGCCTTGTGGGATAATCGGGACAAATGCCCCCATTGATGTAGTCGAAATGTAGTCGGTACGACATGGCGGGCAGTAACACGCCGGGCGCACGGACGCTCGGCAGCGATTTCGACATCATCGGAGAGTCACGCATGAACATCCCCAATGCCACCATCGAGATGGCCAACGCCCCTCCATTCGTCAAGCATGCGCGACTCCTGTCGTGGGTCGCGGAGGTCGCGGCCTTGACGCAACCGGCGCAGATCGTCTGGTGCGATGGATCGCAAGCCGAAGCCGACCGGCTGTTCGAGCAGATGGTCGCTGCCGGCAGCATGATCCGGCTCAACCCCGACAAGCGCAAGAACTCCTATCTGGCGCTGTCCGATCCCTCGGATGTCGCGCGCGTCGAAGACCGCACCTTCGTTTGCACGGACGATCCCGACGAGGCGGGTCCGAACAACAACTGGGAATCGCCGGCCAAGATGAAGGACACGCTGCGCGGTCTGTTCAAAGGCTGCATGCGTGGGCGTACGATGTTCGTCATCCCGTTCTCGATGGGGCCGGTCGGCTCGCCGATCGCGCACATCGGCGTCGAGCTGTCCGATTCGCCGTATGTCGTCGTCAATATGCGGCTGATGACGCGGATGGGCCGCGCGGTGCTCGACAAGTTGGGCAACGATGGCCAGTTCGTGCCCTGCCTGCATAGCGTCGGCGCGCCGCTGGAAGCGGGCCAGGCCGACGTGAAGTGGCCATGCAACCCCGTGAAGTACATCTGCCACTTCCCGGCAACTCGCGAGATCTGGTCTTTCGGCTCGGGATACGGCGGCAACGCACTGCTGGGCAAGAAGTGCTTTGCGCTGCGCATCGCCTCGACCATGGCGCGCGACGAAGGCTGGCTCGCCGAGCACATGCTGATCCTTGGCGTCGAATCGCCGCACGGGACCAAGAGCTATGTCGCAGCGGCATTCCCGTCTGCCTGCGGAAAGACCAACTTCGCGATGCTGATCCCGCCGCAGAGTCTGGGCGGCTGGAAGGTCACCACGGTCGGTGACGACATCGCGTGGATCAAGCCCGGCAAGGACGGGCGCCTGTACGCGATCAATCCGGAAGCCGGCTACTTCGGCGTCGCGCCGGGCACTTCCGAGAAGACCAACTTCAACGCGATGGCGACGCTGAAGGAAAACATCATTTTCACCAATGTCGCGCTGACCGACGATGGCGACGTGTGGTGGGAAGGCATGAGCAAGGAGGCGCCGGCGCACCTCATGGATTGGCAGGGCAAGGATTGGACGCCTGCCGACGGCAAGACGGGGCGCAAGGCGGCGCACCCGAACGCCCGCTTCACCGCGCCGGCCTCGCAGTGTCCGTCGATCGACCCGGACTGGGAAAATCCGGCCGGCGTACCGATCTCGGCGTTCATCTTCGGTGGTCGACGGTCGACCACCGTGCCGCTGGTGTTTGAGGCGTTCAACTGGAATTACGGCGTCTATATGGCCGCCACGCTTGGCTCGGAAACCACGGCCGCCGCCGCCGGCGCGCAGGGCGTGGTCCGCCGCGATCCGATGGCGATGCTGCCGTTCTGCGGTTACCACATGGGCGACTACTTCAACCACTGGCTGCGCATCGGCCACCAGGTCGAACATGCGCCGCGGATCTTTACGGTCAATTGGTTCCGCCAGGATGCAGAGGGCAACTTCATGTGGCCAGGCTTCGGCGAAAACATGCGCGTGCTCAAGTGGATCGTCGAGCGCTGCGAAGGCCGCGCCAACGCGCGCCAGACCGCCCTGGGGTGGATGCCGCGCTTCGAGGACATCGACTGGTCCGGCGACAGCGAAGTGACGCGCGAACAGTTCGAAGCGCTGACCCAGGTCGATACCGATGCGTGGCAGGCCGAATTCAAGCTGCACGCGGAGTGGTTCGACAAGCTGCGCTCCCGTCTGCCCCGCTCGCTGACGCTAAAACGGGAGCTGTTCGAACTGGCGATGATCGATTGACGCGGCCCTCGTGGCGTCACGCCCGGGCGTGGCGCCAGCCGAAACTACAGTGGTGGCGACACGGCGTACCTTGCGCGGTGGCATAGGCGTCGTGAAATGAGACCGATGCGATGAGCGCCCCCCTCGCCCGGCGGATAGGCGACATCGCGCCGTTCCATGTGATGGAACTCATCGCGCGCACGCGCGAACTGGAAGCGGCAGGTCGCGACATCGTGCACCTCGAGGTCGGCGAGCCGGATTTCGACACGCCGCCCGCCGTCATCGCCGCGGCGCAGGACTATCTCTCGCGCGGCGCCGTCAAGTACACGCACGCGCTCGGCATTCCCGAATTGCGGCGCGCCATCGCCGGGTTTTACCGCGATCGGTTCGACGTCGTTGTCGATCCTGCACGCATCATCGTCACGGCAGGCGCCTCAGGCGCGCTGCAATTGGCGCTCGGCGTGCTGGTCAAAGCCGGCGCGAAATGGTTGCTGCCCGATCCGGGGTATCCGTGCAATCGACATTTCGTCCGGCTGTTCGAAGGTCGGCCCGTCGCGCTGCCCGTCGGCGCGGACGCGGGCTTCCAGCCCAACGCTGCGCAGGTCGATGCGGCCTGGCAGCCAGGCGTGCAGGGCATCGTGCTGGCCACGCCATCCAATCCGACCGGCACCGTCCTATCCGTCCCCGAACTGGCGCGCATCTTCGATGTCGTGCGCAGTCACGCAGGCGCCATCGTCGTCGACGAGATTTACCAGGGACTGGTGTACGGCGCGAACGTGGGCACGGCCCTGTCGATCGCCGACGACGTGTTCGTCGTCAACAGCTTCTCCAAGTATTTCGGCATGACCGGTTGGCGGCTGGGCTGGCTGGTCGCTCCGGCCTCCCATGTGCGAGCTGTCGAAAAGCTGGCGCAGAACCTCTTCATCTGCGCGTCGGCTGTTGCCCAAATCGCAGCGCTGGCGGCATTCACGCCGGAAACCACTGCCTGCCTCGAAGAACGCAGGGCGCAATTTGCGCAGCGTCGCGACCTGCTTGTCGATGGGCTGCGGAAGATCGGGCTCCATGTGCCGGTCACGCCCACCGGTGCGTTCTATGTGTGGGCGGACGTGTCGGCATTCAGCAACGACAGTCAGGCGTTCTGCCGCGAACTGCTCGAACGCCACGGGATTGCCGCGACACCCGGCATCGATTTCGGCTCGCATCAGCCGGAGCGCTTTGTCCGCTTCGCTTACACGACGTCGATGGAGCGCTTGCGCGAAGGCCTGCGGCGATTGCGCGAGGCGGTCGCCGGCTAGAAACGGAAACGCGGCCCGAAGGCCGCGTTTCTTTGTTGCTGCCTGCATATCCAGTGTCTTGGATGCGCTTTGGCGTCTTGCTGCTTACGGACGCGAACCGGTCGGGAAAGGCCAAGCCGCCGCAGGATTCAGCGAAGACTTGAGACCGGGGGTTGCTGCCGTCGAGGGTGTTGCCGCAGGGGCAGGGGCAGGGGTTTCGGCAGGCTTCGCAGCCGCCTTTTTCGCCGCCGGCTTCTTCGGCGCTGCTGCCTTCTTCGGCGCTGCCTTCTTCGCAGCCGCCTTCTTTGGTGCCGCCTTCTTCGGCGCTGCCGCCTTCTTCGGCGCTGCCGCCTTCTTCGGCGCTGCTGCCTTCTTCGGCGCTGCCTTCTTTGGTGCCGCCTTCTTCGGCGCTGCCTTCTTCGGAGCCGCAGCCTTCTTCGGCGCTGCCTTCTTCGGAGCCGCCGCCTTCTTCGGAGCCGCCGCCTTCTTCGGCGCTGCTGCCTTCTTCGGAGCCGCTGCCTTCTTCGGAGCTGCTGCCTTCTTCGGAGCTGCTGCCTTCTTCGGAGCCGCTGCCTTCTTCGGAGCCGCTGCCTTCTTCGGTGCTGCCGCCTTCTTCGGAGCCGCAGCCTTCTTCGCGGCGGGCTTCGTGGCTTTCTTCGCTACAGCCATGTTGAACCTCCTTAATGAATAACAGGAACAAACCACCACTCGGTTGCTGCAACCCGTCTGGGTTGGGCGGATTATCAGCACAGGCGATTCTTCTGAAAGCGATGAATTCCCGGTCTTTCTCCTGTCACCAATTTGTTTTGCACACACCTTCTGCCGGTGTTATGCCATTGGGCTACAGCGAAATCCGGCTCCAGTCGAAGCACGGACCGGGGTCCGTCTTGCGTCCCGGCGCAATATCGCTATGGCCGACGACGTCCTCGATCGGATGCGCTGCGCGCAGGCGCGTCAGCAGATCATTGAGCGTGGCATATTGCGCCGCCTCGAACGGCATCGCATCGCAGCCTTCGAGCTCAATGCCGATCGAATGATCGTTGCAGCGCTCGCGTCCGCGCCAGCATGACGCACCGGCATGCCACGCCCGCGCCGCGCACGGCACGTACTGGACCAGCGTGCCGTCACGCCGAATCAGGAAGTGCGCCGATACCCGCAGCTGCGCAATGCCGGCGAAATACGGATGGGCGAGCGGATCGAGCCGGCCCAGAAACAGGTCGTCGATCCACGGTCCACCGAATTCATCGGGTGGCAGACTGATCGCGTGGATCACCACCAGGCTGATCGACGTATCGGGTGGCCGTTCATCCCGATTGGGCGAAGGTCGCACGATCGCGCCCTCGAGCCACTGCGACTCCGGTTCGGACAGGTTCAATCGTTCATGCCCAGACGGGCCATGCGGTAGCGGATGGAACGGAAACTGATGCCGAGCAACTTGGCGGCGGCCGTCCGGTTGCCATGCGCCTGCTCAAGTGCTTGGGCGATCGCCTTGCGTTCGACCGCATCGAGGTGATCCTGGAGGTTCCCCGGGCCAGCCGCTTCGCCGTCGACCGGGCTACCGGCGACATCGGTCATCGTCAATCCGAGATCCTCGACTTCGATGGTCTCGCCGCTCATCAAGGCCAACGCACGCTCCAGGATGTTCTCCAGCTCGCGGACATTGCCCGGAAACGGATATTGCACCAGCGCACGGGCCGCCGATGGCGACAGCAAGCGCCCTGTCACGCGCCCTGGTGCCAGCCGGTCGAGTATGCGCAACGCCATGCGTTCGATGTCGTCCTGGCAATCGCGCAGCGACGGCATGCGCAGCTCGATGACGTTGATCCGGTAATACAGATCCTGCCGGAAGCGCCCCTGCTCGACCAGCGCCCGCAGATCCTGGTGCGTAGCGGCAATCAGGCGTACATCGACTGCCTCCTCGGCGGTGGCGCCGACCTTGCGCACGCGCTTTTCCTGGATGGCCCGCAGCAGTTTGACCTGCATGCCCAAAGGCAGATCCGCAACCTCGTCAAGGAACAGGGTGCCGCCGCGCGCGGCCTGGAAGAAACCCTCGCGATCCTCGGTGGCTCCGGTAAACGCGCCCTTGCGATAGCCGAAGAACTCGCTCTCGACCAACGTCTCCGGAATCGCGCCGCAGTTCACCGGCACGAAAGGCGCAGCAGACCGTCCGCTCAACTGGTGGATGCGCCGGGCGGCCAGTTCCTTTCCTGTCCCCGATTCTCCCGTGATGTAGATCGGTGCCTGGCTACGCGAGACGCGGTCGATCAGTGCACGCACGTTCTGGATCGCTGCCGACTCGCCGATCAGTTCCGCTCCGGCCAGTTGCGCGCGCTCCTCGAAACTCTGGGGTACATCGACGGCGGACCGTACAAGGCCGCGCAGCTGATCGAGCGACACAGGTTTGGCGATGTAGTCGAAGGCGCCCGCCTTGAGCGCGCTGACCGCATTTTCCGCACTGGCGTGCGCGGTGATGACCGCGACCGGAAGGTCGACGCTCAGGCCGGCAATCTCGCGGACCAGTTCGATGCCCTCGCCATCCGGCAAACGCATGTCGGTCAAGCACAAGTGGTAGCCGCCTTGGGCAAGACAACGCCGGGCCTCGGCAAGCGAGCCGACGCACTCGGCCTGCAGCCCCATGCGGGCCAGCGTCATGTCGAGAAGCTCGCGAATGTCGGGCTCGTCGTCGACGACGAGCACGCGGCGTACGGCACTTCGACGAGCGGAATCGGCAACCATCACGTACCCGCCTCGGCCACGATGCGGAAATGGGCACCGGACGTCGACGCATCGGGCTCGATCCATTGCAGCGACGCGCCGTTGGCCTCGCACAGCTCGCGGGCAATGTAGAGCCCAAGGCCCGTGCCGCTGCCGTGACTGGTCACGAAAGGCTCAAAAACTTGTCCGCGCATGGATTCGTCGATTCCCGGGCCATCGTCGATCACGTCCAGAATGGCCTTGCCGTCGGCGCCACGCGTCGTCACGAGCCGAACCGCACCGGCCGAGTCGCTGGCGTGTCGCAGGGCATTGCCCATCAGGTTCCAAAGTACCCGATACAGGTGCCCACGGTCAAACAGCAGCACCACTTCATCACCCTGCATGCTGACGCGACGCGCGGCCGAGGCGTCGTGCAGCTGCAGCTCGATCGCGAAGGTCTGCGCGAAGCCCGTCCAGCCGATCGCCTCGCGCTGCGCCCGGTCGCGCCGCCCCAGTTCGAGCACCTCGCTGACCAGGCGATCGAGCCGCGCCGTGTTGTCGGCCACGATGGTCGCCAGCCGGCGTCGCTGCGGGTCGGCGTCGTCTTCGCGCAGCAGCTCGGCGGCATGCGAAATGGCGGCGAGCGGATTGCGCACCTCGTGGGCGATGTTCGCCGTCAGGCGCCCCAGGGCCGCCAACTTCATCTGCTGTGCCTGGATCCTGATGCGCTCCATGTCCTCCACGTAAACCACCGGGTTGGCCGTCGATGCGGAGGCGGCCAGCAGGCGCAGGCGGACGGATTTCCCGTTGGCTGCCCGCACGACTTCGACGCGCTCCTGGAGGTCGCCGGCGACATGCATCTGCCGGGCCAGACCCGGCGCCCAGTCCCGCAGGTTGCTGACATCGACGCGCACCCCGAGCAAGCGGTCGGCATTGGCGTTCGACTGGCGCACGACCCCACGCCGGTCGAGTACCAGTACGCCGTCCGACATGTCCGAGATGATCCGGTCGCTGATGGCCAGTTGAACGGCCAATTCGCGCCCGCGCGCGCGCGCCAACTCCTCGTTGGCAACGACCCGGCGGGCGAGCAGTCGCGCACTGATGGCCATTACGAAGAAGCCAAGGCAGATCAGCCCGGTGCGGAAAAAATCGGCCGGATCGGCATCCAGACGCAGCGTTTGCAGCCCCTGTTCGAACAACATCGCCATCGAGGCGACGGCCGCGAAGAACAGCGTCATCCTCCCCTGACCGACCAGGCCCGCGCCGGCGATGACGATCAGCAGCAGAACCGACAGTCCGCTGCGCTGTCCGCCGCTGGCGAACATCAACGTGGTGATGACGCCGATGTCGGTCAGCACCTGGGCCACCAACTGATGGGAAAAGCGCAGTCGGGACAGGAAGATCAGCGCGATGAAGGCCATCGCCGCACCGGCATAGAACACGGCCGCGCGGCGGAACAGCAATGGATCGAGCGCCCCGACATTCAGCAGATCGCCATACAGGTAGGCGGCGACGACCAACAGCAGGGCGACGGCAAGACGGTAATAGCAGAAGAATCGCAGCGAGCGCCAGAAATACTCGGGAACGTCGCCGGCTTTCGCGATCATCGCCGCGTGCGACTCGACTTTCCGCCCGGGCCGAGCAGCAGGTGCTCGCGGGAGCAATAGCGCACGCCGCGCTCGATGACCGCATCGGCCTCGGGAACGAACACGCCGCAATGCGCACAGGCGACCATGGATTGTCCCTTTGCCGCCGGAGCGGTCGGGGCATCGGACTTGCCGCGACGGCGCAGCGCGCGCAATGCGAAATAGCCCGCGACCAGCGTCAGCAGGATGAACAGGATGCGGTTCATGTCAGCGGCGCCCGGCCGTCCGCAGCCGCTGACACGCCCCCTTGGGGGGCAGCAAATGCAATGAGCGTGGGTGTCGTTTCATCCTGGAGGCCGAGTATGCATCAAGCGACCGCTCTCATGCTGCAGCGAAAACGACCGAAAGGAATGGTCGGGGTGAGAGGATTCGAACCTCCGACCCCTGCGTCCCGAACGCAGTGCTCTACCAGGCTGAGCCACACCCCGACTTGATCCGATCTGAAAGCAGCCCGAGGCTGCTGCCGCTGCGCACTTCGGGAGCGCCCCGGCGTTGGGCAAATCTAATACGTACGATTCACCGCAAAGTCTGCGAATTCTAGCAGCCTTTGCCGGAAGATTGAATCCGGCACGGTGGCCAAGGCTTGCTTCGCGGCTGCAACTTCCGCGGCGCCACGCGCCCGTGCGGCGTCGAGTGCCTCCGACCGGTCGACCGCCCCCAGTACATCGGCAAACTGCTCCCGTCCCGCATGCTCGAGCGCCTCGCGCACCAGCGCCGAATCTGCCGCGCTGCCATGCTGGATGACATGGATCAGCGGCAAGGTGGCCTTGCCCTCCGCCAGGTCGTCGCCCAGATGCTTGCCGGTCGCCGCCTCCGCGCCGGAATAATCGAGCACATCGTCGATGATCTGGAATGCCGTACCCAGATGCATGCCATAGGCGGCCATTCCTGCCTCGACCGCTGGTTCCGCGCCGGCAAGGACGGCGCCGAGCCGTCCGGCCGCTTCAAACAGCTTGGCGGTCTTGTAGCGGATCACGCGCAGGTATTCGTCAACGTCGATATCGGCGTTGCGGCAGTTCATCAGTTGCAGGACCTCGCCTTCGGCGATGACATTGGTCGCCTCGGCCAGAATTTCCATCACCCGCATCTGGCCCACGCGCACCATCATCTGGAAGGCACGGGAGTAGAGGAAATCGCCGACCAGCACGCTGGCAGCGTTGCCGAACATCGCATTCGCGGTTTCGCGCCCGCGGCGCAACGTCGACTCGTCAACGACATCGTCATGCAGCAGCGTCGCCGTGTGGATGAACTCGATCACGGCCGCGAGCACATGCGGCGCCGACCCGGTCGCGCCGCAGGCGCGTGCTGACAGGAGCAACAGCGCCGGACGCATCCGCTTGCCGCCTGCGGAAACGATGTAGTCGGCCACCTGCCGGACGAGCACGACCTCCGAATGCAGCGACTCGCGGATGACGGCATCCACGCGGCGCATGTCGTCGTCGATGAGGGCCTGGATCGAATTGATCATTTCGCGGTTCTGTGCACGTATCAGTGCGGAGGGGCGGGATGTTAGGAGCCGGCCCGCCAGCCGTCAATGACGCCGCGCAAATGTCGTTCGAATGGCATCCGTCCGCCCCGGCGGCGCGCTCGAGCGGCAATCTCGTATACTTGCGCTCATCGGGTGCCGGGCCTGCACGGGCCGCGGCACTGCCTACCCTGCCGCCACCCCCATGACCGCACCAACCCAGAACGACGAGACCACCGCCCAAGCCTGGTCGGGCCGGTTCTCCGAACCCGTTTCCGAGCTCGTCAAACGTTATACGGCATCTGTGTCGTTCGATCAGCGGATGGCTGCACAGGACATCCGCGGCTCGCTTGCCCACACACGCATGCTTGCCCGGCAGGGCATCATCGCTGCTGCCGATCTGGCCGCGATCGAGCGGGGCATGGCGCAGATCGGCGACGAAATCGCCACCGGCCGCTTCGAATGGAGCCTCGATGCCGAGGACGTGCACCTCAACATCGAGCGGCGCCTCACCGCATTGATCGGCGATGCCGGCAAACGACTGCATACCGGCCGCTCGCGCAATGACCAGGTGGCGACCGACATCCGCCTTTGGCTGCGCGATGAAATCGATGTCATCGACGGTCTGTTCGCCGCGTTGCAGGGCGCATTGCTCGATCTGGCGCAGACGCATGCGCAAACCCCGTTGCCCGGTTTCACGCATCTGCAGGTGGCGCAGCCCGTGACGTTCGGCCACCACCTGCTGGCCTATTTCGAGATGTTCGCGCGCGACCGCGAACGCCTGGCCGATGCGCGCCGACGCGTCAACCGCCTGCCACTGGGTGCCGCAGCGCTCGCCGGCACGACGTTTCCGATCGACCGCGCGTCGGTCGCGGCCGAGCTCGGCTTCGACGCCGTGGCTGAAAACTCGCTCGACGCCGTTTCCGATCGCGACTTCGCCATCGAATTCTGCGCCGTCGCCGCGACGGCCATGATGCATCTGTCGCGGCTCTCGGAGGAATTGATCCTCTGGATGAGTCCGCGCGTCGGTTTCATCGACCTGCCGGACCGCTTCTGCACCGGTTCGTCGATCATGCCGCAGAAAAAGAACCCCGATGTGCCGGAACTCGCACGCGGCAAGAGCGGCCGTGTGTTCGGCCACCTGGTCGGTCTGCTGACGCTGATGAAGGGCCAGCCATTGGCCTACAACAAGGACAATCAGGAAGACAAGGAGCCGTTGTTCGATACGGCCGATACGCTGCGCGACACGTTGCGCATCTTCGCCGACATGGTGCCGGGCATCCGCGTCAAGGCCGACGCCATGCGCGCCGCCCTGCGCCAGGGTTACGCCACGGCAACCGATCTGGCCGACTATCTGGTCAAGCGCGGCCTGCCATTTCGCGATGCCCATGAGGCCGTGGCATTGGCCACGCGTGCCTGCGAGACGCGCGGCTGCGATCTGGCAGAGCTGTCGCTCGACGAGTTGCGCGCGTTTTCGCCGCTGATCGAGGCCGATGTGTTCGGCGTCCTGACGATCGAGGGCTCGCTGGCGGCGCGCGACCACTTCGGCGGCACGGCGCCAAGCCAGGTGCTTGCCGCCATCGGGCGTGCACGGCAGCGGCTGACCGGCGCCTGACGACCATGAACGCCCCCACCCGCATCGGCAAGTACGAGATCCTGCGCAAACTGGGCGAGGGTGCGACGTCCACGGTTTACCTCGCCTACGACCAGTTCGGGTCGCGGCAGGTCGCGCTGAAGGCCATCTTTCCCGAGATCCTGCGCGACAAGGAACGCGGCAAGCTGTACCGCCACCTGCTGGTGACCGAGGCCTCGCTGGCGGGCAAGCTGATGCATCCGCACATCGTGCAGATATTCGATGCCGTGCTCGACGACGAGCAAAGCTACGTGGTGATGGAATATGTCCCCGGCGGCACGCTGGAGCCGTATTGCTCGCCGAACGCGCTGTTGCCGATCGATCGCGTCGTGGAAATCATCTTCAAGTGCACCCGCGCGCTCGATTATGCGCACCGGCTCGGCGTCACCCATCGCGACATCAAGCCGGCCAACATCCTGCTGGCCAAGAGCGGCGGCATCAGCGAACAAAGCGGCGGCGACATCAAGATTTCCGATTTCGGCGCGGCACTGATGACGGGCGGCGAACAGACGCAGACGCAGGTCGCCGGCGTCGGTTCGCCAGCCTACATGTCGCCCGAGCAGGTGCAGGAGCAGACGCTCAACCATCAGACCGACATCTACTCGCTGGGCGTGGTGACCTACCAGTTGCTCACTGGCCGGTTGCCGTTCCAGGCCAGCAGCAACTACGGCATGGTCTTCCACATCTGCAATACCGATCCGCCGCCGCCCTCGACGCTGCGTACCGACGTGCCGGCGAGCCTCGATGCCGTTGTCGCACGGGCCATGCACAAGAGCCAGGATGTCCGCTACCGGACCTGGGAGGAATTCGGCCACGACCTCGCGCAATCGTTCCGCAACAAGCAGCTTGCCGCGCGGGCGCGCGAGTTTCCCGACAGCGAGAAGTTCGAGAACCTGCGCGCGCTGGCGTTCTTCCAGCAGTTTTCGGATGTCGAGATCTGGGAGGTCGTGCGCTTCTCGCGCTGGGAGGTAGTCGCGGCTGGAACGGTCGTCATGAAGGACAACGAGCCGGGCGATTCATTCGCGTTCTTGCTCGAAGGCGAACTTCAGGTGACCAAGATGGAGGTCACGCTCGGCCGTTTGGGGCCCGGCGCCTGCTTCGGCGAAATGGCGGTGATCCGCCGCGACAACCGGGTGCGCGGTGCCACGGTGCAGACCGTGACGACGGCGAAGCTGGTGACGATTTCCGGCGAAGCGCTGCGCCATGCATCGGACACCTGCCGCATGCATTTCTACGAGGCGTTCCTCGAAGTCATCGCCCAGCGCCTCGATACCGCCAACCTGCGGCTGGCGTCGCAGTAGCGGCCAAACGGCGCACCAGGCGGCGTCCCGCCACCACTGTAGTTTGGCGATCAGACCTTGGCGATGCCCTCGAGGTGCTTTTGCAGCTCGCCGGCCTGGTACATCTCGGTCATGATGTCGCTGCCACCGACGAATTCGCCGTTGATGTAAAGCTGCGGGACCGTCGGCCAGTTCGCGTAGTCCTTCACGCCCTGGCGGATCTCCGGGTCGGCCAGCACATCGACAGCGACGAATTCGCTGACGCCGCAGGCGTTGAGAATCTGCACCGCGCGCGCCGAGAAGCCGCATTGGGGAAACCGCTTCGAGCCCTTCATGTACAGCACGACCGGGTTCTCGGTGACAGTCTTGTGGATCTTTTCATGAGCACTCATGGATTGCCTCGCACATCGCCCGAACGGGCAACGATAGTTGATAAAAATACTCGGCTAATTCTAACGAGCGTCGCGGTGCACGGTCAAGCCGTCCAGCTCTTCCCTCGTGAAACCCGCCGCCAGTCGCGCGGCGGTGTTCATCGGCGACTGCGGCCACGGCGCGCCATATTCGCGGATCAATTGCACGAACGTCGGTTCCGGCGCCCGTCCACGCTGGTCGCACAGATACCGGTACCAGCGGTCGCCGAGGCGTACGTGGCCTTCTTCATCGCGCAGGATCACGTCGAGCAACGCGACGGCAACCGTATCGCCGGCGGCGGCCAGTTTGCGCTGGATCGGCGGTGTGGCGTCCAGCCCCCTCGCCTCGAGCAGGCGCGGCACCATCGCCATGCGCGCCAGCACGTCGTGCGCCGTCTTTTCCGCCATCTGCCAGAGCCCTTCATGCACGGGGAAGTCGCCATACGCGTAGCCGAGCGTGCGCAGATGTTCGTAGAGCATGGCGAAATGTCGTGCCTCTTCGTCGGCGACATCGAGCCAGTCGGCGTAGTACGGCGCCGGAATTACGGCAAAGCGCAGCGCGTGGTCGAGCGCGAGATCGATGGCCGAGTATTCGATATGCGCAATGGCATGGATCATCGCCGCGCGGCCCTCCGGACTCGCCGGATTGCGCCGCGGCACGGCATCGGGCGCGACGCGCGGCACCCCTGCGAAACGGCCGCGTGGCGGCACCGGCTCGTCCGCGCGCGTTTCAAAACACAGTGGTGGCGGGACGGCGCGTTGCGCGGCCAGCGCCCTCATGGCAGCGAGCTTTTCGGCAGGTGTTGCGGCAGCGAGTGCGGCAACGGCAAGGCGGCGGAGCATGTCGGCGGGCTGCGAAATGTCGGCGAGGACACGAATTCTAGGCGCCCGGGGCGACGCGGCTTGACCGCCAAGCCAAGTCTTTGCGACACTGGACGCATACGCCGCCCGACGATGTCATGACCAATCCCGCGCCGCCCGCTGCACCGAACGGTTTCCTTGCCCGACTGCGCAGCGGCGGCATCGAGCCCGGCGACGACCCCGACAAGCGCCTGGCGAAGTCGTTGCTGATTCTCGCCACAGGCCTCATTTCCCTGGCGGCCATCTTCTGGGTGGCGATCTATTGGGTGCTCGGTCCGGCGTTTTCGAGCACGATCCCGATCCTCTTCCAGTTGATGCTGGTGGGCAATCTGCTGTTGTTCATCGCCACGCGCAACTTCGCCTTCTTCAGCGTCTCGCAACTCGCGCTGCTGCTGTTCCTGCCCTTCGTCGCGCAGTGGATGATCGGCAACATCATCGATTCGAGCGGCATCGCGCTGTGGGGTGTACTGGCGCCGGTCGGCGCATTGCTGTGTTTCGGCGTCAGCCAGTCCGCCGGCTGGTTCATTGCCTGGGTCGCGTTGATGGCCCTCTCGGGGGCCGCCGACTTCTATGTCGCGGACATGCGCGTGATCACGCGTCCTGTCGTGCCGGCGACCACCAGCATTGCGTTCTTCACGCTGAATTTCATCGGCGTCGCCGGCATCACCTACGCCTTGCTGCGCTCGGCCACCATCGAACGGCGCAAAGCGCAGAAGGCGCTGGAGTCGGCGCACATTTCCCTGCTCGAGGAACAGGCACGCTCGGAGAATCTGTTGCTCAACATCCTGCCGGCGCCGGTGGCCGCACGCCTCAAGCACTCCGAACAGACCATCGCCGACGGTTTTCCCGATGCCACGGTGATGTTCGCCGACATCGTCAATTTCACGCAGGTCGCGGGCTCGATGACACCCGTCAAGGTCTTCGAAATGCTCAACCGCATTTTCTCGGCCTTTGACGAACTGGCCGACCGCTATCAGCTCGAGAAGATCAAGACCATCGGCGATGCCTACATGATCGCCGGCGGCGTCGTCGGCTCACGCGCGGATTACACCGCGGCAATCGCCGATCTGGCCACCGAAATGCGCGACTTGCTGCATCGCGACTTCACGGTGAATTTCGAACACCTCGACATCCGCATCGGCATCGCCACCGGGCCGGTGGTGGCCGGCGTCGTGGGCCGGCGCAAATTCATCTACGACCTCTGGGGCGACACGGTGAACATCGCCAGCCGGGTCACGAGCGAGGGCACGCCGGGGTCGATACTTTGCGACGAAGCAACCTTTGATCGCCTCAAGGCGCGCTTCATCTTCCATGATGCGCAAACGCTTTTCCTCAAGGGCAAAGGCAACATGGCCGTGCACCGGCTCGCCGGCCGCCTCACCGGCTGACGTTCACGCCGTTGATCTCGTGCGCAGCGCGAAGACCACCGCGCCATCGGCATTGCTGTCCAGCATCAATTCGTAGCCGCACTGTCGCGCCAACTGCGCCGATTGGTAGAGGCCGATGCCCAGACCATTCTCGGAGCGCAACGGGTGCAGGAACAACTGCGCCGCCACGGCCGACGGCAACGCCATGCCGTCATCGCGCAGGGTGATCTCCAAGCCGCGGGAATTGGCTCTTGCCGTCAGGTACGCCGTGACACGTGGTTCGCCAGCGCGCTTTTGCTCGACGTTCGCAATCAGGTTGTCGAGGACCGAGAAGAATGCCGCTGCCGGCACCTCGGTCAGCTCCGGCGGCGATTCCGTGACCATGCGCAGCCATGCCAAGTGCTGATAGCGGCGGAATACCGCCGCCCACCACGCCGTGAAGCGCATCGCCCGCTCATCCTCCGACGGCACGGGGACGCGCAGCTTGTCCAGCGTCACCGACAGGCGTGTGGCGATCGCCGGCAATTGACGGCGGATCAATCCCTGGAATTCGGCGGCGTCGGCCGCATCCGCCTGTTCGACGGCAAACACCAGCGTCTGCAATGATTGCAGCAGGTTCTTCACGTCATGCGTCAGACGAGCGCCGGTCTCGTGCACGGCCTGCAGGTACGACATCTCGCGCAGGCGTTGCGCGCGCCGCTTGTCGGCATGGAATTCGGCCAGCAGCTCAATGAAGAGATTGACGTTCCAGATCAGCGATGGTGGCAGCGGGTAGCGCGTAAAGATCCCGACTGTCACCTCCTGGTGGGCGAATTCGCTGCGGTGGCCTGCCGCTTCGCCTGCTGCCCCGCTGGCCCCGTGCACCCGCCAATCGACACCGCGCACCCAAGGCAGCCGCTGGGCCATTTCGCGGCATCCGGCAGCGACGAATTCCGCCGGATCCGTCTCGCGCACCGCAAGATTGGTCAGCGCCTGCAGCCAGCGCTCGGCCGGCATGCCGATCGACGTGAGGTAGCGGGAGAGGAAGCTCTCCAGTCCGCCGAACCCCAGATGCGGGTTCCAGATCCAGCCCAGGAACAGCAGCACGCTGCCCAGCACCGCCAGCGATTGCAGCAAGGCACGGGCGTAAGTGGCCTGAAAGACAACGATCTGCGCCAGGCTCGCCAGAACCAGCACGGCCAGCAGCAGGAACACCAGCAGGCTGTTGACGAAGTCGACCACTTCCTCGCTGGTGTCGTCGCGCGCCCGCGCCGGCAACACGGCGATCAGCACCAGCACCACCGGCAGCACCACGTCGCCCAGCGCCACGAACGGCGGCGGCAGGTCGATGGCATCGAATGCGGCGGGCACGGCCAACAACAACAGCGTCAGGACAAGGAAGCCCAGCGCCACCAGATAGGCAAGGCGCAGGCGCGCCGAGCCGGCCAGCAACACGCGTCCGCCGACGGTCGCCGCCAGCATCATCGTCCACACGACGACCAGCCAGCCGTCGAAGGTCAGCGTCATGCCGAGCATCAGCAGCAGCAGCCAGGACGTGGCCATTGCCGACATCCGCTGCTGGCCTTCGACCACTGGCTGCCAGACGATGAACAAACCCATGTGTGCAACGAAAAGCGCCTTGGCGAAATTGGAGTCTGGCGGCTGGCGCATCACCAGGTAGAGCAGCGCCAGCATGGCCGCAAGCAACACCGAGGGGTTGGCACCGATGACACGGTAAATGGCGCGAACGGCGCGATCCATGGTCAGCAATCGCCCCTAGGCACGCAAGGGGTCGCCCCATCGACCGACCGTGCGGATCGGCCACCTGCGGCAATCCGCTGACCAACTGCGGTCATTAACATGTCGAAAAACGGACACATACGAGGATCAACTTGACGAAAATTGGTCATTTTCATGTTTGATAAGGTGTTTTCTTGTATGGCATGGGAAATGCTTAGTCTCCATCGACGTATAACTTTGGTAGGAGAACGCCATGCCCCGCAAACAATCCGGTTTCACCCTGATCGAAATCGCCATCGTGCTGGTCATTATCGGCCTGCTGCTCGGAGGCGTGTTGAAGGGTCAGGAACTCATCAATAGTGCGAAGGTGAAGAACTTCGCTACCGACTTCCGCAACGTACCGCTGTTCATCTACGGGTTCCAGGACAAGTTCAGGAAGCTGCCAGGCGATATGGCGGCGGCCGATCTGGGCTCGTCAATGTCCGGCGTGTGTGCTGCAGACGGTTCGGCTTGCCGCAGCGGCTCGACGACCGGCACGGCGAATAATGGCGTCATCGAAGGTAACTGGTATGACGTTGGCGGCAACACGGTGAGTACTGGCGCCGCCACCGACAGCGAAGCCGCACGCTTCTGGCAGCACGTCCGCGCCGCCGGTTTCGCGGCCGGCCCGACTGACTGGGGCAACGCCAACTACCGTTCGCTGAATGCCGACGGCGGCGCGATCGGCTTCGAAACCGGAATCGACACATCCGTGGCACCACCTGTACCTGCACCGTTCATCGCAGGTATGACAGGGACCTACTACGTTTGCTCGGATTCGATTCTTGGCAAGTTTGCCAAGCAGCTCGACGCGACGCTGGACAACGACCAGACGAACACTGGAAATGTCCGTGCTGTTCCGACGGGCAGTGCGCGGGGCGCTACGTCAGTGCAAAAGACTGACATTGTGGACTCTGGCAGCTACATCGTCTGCATGGCGCTCTGACCTGCCAAACAGTACAGAAGAGCCCGCTTCGGCGGGCTTTTTTGTTTCCGCGCGCCTGACTGGCTATCATGCCTGACACGCCCGCCTCCAAACCCGCATGCCGCCACCTGACTTCGACGCCATCGCCCTTGGCCGCAGCGTCCTCGACATCGAGGCCGACGCGCTGACGGCCCTCGCCCGCCGTCTCGACGACAGCTTCACCCGCGCCGTCGAACTGATTCTCGCAGCGCGCGGACGGGTCGTCGTCAGCGGCCTGGGCAAGACGGGCCATATCGCCCGCAAGATCGCCGCCACGCTGGCGAGCACCGGCACGCCGGCCTACTTCGTCCATGCTGCCGAAGCGGTGCATGGCGATCTGGGCATGATCGCCGCCGAAGACGTGCTGATCGCGATCTCGAATTCGGGCGAAGGCGACGAATTGCTCACCATCGTGCCATTGTTCAAACGCCGTGGCGGACGCCTCATCGCCATCACCGGCAATGCCGCGTCGTCGCTGGCGCGCGAGGCAGACGTGCATCTGGATGCGCGCGTCGATCGCGAAGCCTGCCCGCTCAATCTGGCGCCAACGGCCAGCACCACGGCCGCGCTCGGGCTGGGGGACGCGCTGGCCGTCGCACTGCTCGAGGCGCGCGGTTTCGGGCCGGAGGATTTCGCGCGCTCGCATCCCGGTGGCGCGCTTGGCCGCAAGCTGCTGACCCATGTCGGCGACATCATGCGCAGCGAAGTGCCGCATATCGACGCCAGGACGGAAGTGCCGGCGGCGTTGGCGGCCATGACGGCCGGTGGCTTGGGCATGGTCGTCGTCAATGGCGCGGATGGTGCGGTCGCCGGCATCTTCACCGACGGCGACTTGCGCCGGGCATTGGAACGTCACGGCGATCTGCGCACGGTACGCGTGGCCGACGTGATGACCTGCCAGCCGCGACAGATCGCCGCCGGGCGGCTCGCCGTCGAGGCGGTCGAACTGATGGAAGCCCACAAGATCACCCAGTTGCTCGTCACCGATGCCAACGGCCGACTGGTCGGCGCGCTGAACATGCACGACCTGCTGCGGGCCAAGGTGGTGTGATGCGCAGCCGCATGAGAGCCGCGCGCGTGCGCCTGATGGGCTTCGATGTCGACGGCGTGCTCACCGACGGCTCGTTGGTCTTCGGCCCCGACGGCGACACGCTGAAGACGTTTTCCAGCCTCGACGGCCACGGCATCAAGCTGCTCAAGGATGCCGGCATCGAGGTGGCCATCATCAGCGGTCGTCGTTCCGCCGCGCTGGCGCATCGCGCGCAGAACCTCGGCGTCGCCGAACTGCACATGGGCATCGAGGACAAGCCCGCCGTCCTGCGTTCGCTGCTGGCGGCGCGCGGCCTGCAGCCCCTGGACGCCGGCTACATGGGCGACGATGTCGTCGACCTGCCGATCCTGCGCGCCTGCGGCTTTTCGGCCACGGTCGCCGATGGACATCCGCTCGTCAAACGCGAGGTCGATTACGTCGCGCGGCTGCCGGGAGGTCGCGGCGCGGTGCGCGAAGTGTGCGACCTGTTGTTGTCCGTGCGCGGCACGGACGCCGCATGAACCGCGAAGCCACCCGCTGGTGGCCGGTCGTGCTGCTGGCCGGCATCGCTTCGCTGAGCATCTGGCTGGAACGCGCCGTGAACATCGAGGTGCCCGTCAATGGCCCGGAGGGGCACACCGCGCGCACATGGGTCGAGTCCTTTACCGTGCGCCGCTTCGATGCCGACGGCAAGTTGCAGAACACGCTGTCCGCACCGCGCATGGCGCAGTTCGCGGATACCCGCTCGCTGTACCTAGAGGCACCGCGGCTCGAGGTCGGCCGTGGCGCGGCCACGACGATCACGGCCCGCGAGGCGGACGTCAGCGCCGACGCGAAGCGCATCGACCTGCGCGGCGATGTGCGCGTCGAACGCATTGCCGTGCAAAGGGATGCCCCGCAGACGGTGCTGACCACGCAGGCGATGACGGTGTTCCCGGAGCTCGAACGCGCGCAAAGCGCGGCCGAGGTCGTCATCACCAGGGCCGACAGCCGCATCACCGGGCGGGGTCTGGTGATCGACCAGAAGGCCGGCACGACCGAACTGGGTGGGCCGGTCCACGCCACTTTCTTACCGCAAAGGCGATCATGATGTGCTCCCGCGTGTTCCCGTTGGCCGTCGCCATGTTGCTCGCGTCGGCGACCCTGCCGGTGCGTGCCGAGCGCGCCGACCGCGACAAGCCGGTCCAACTCGATGCCGCGCGCGCCGTGATGGACGACAAGAACAAGCGCTACGTGCTCGAAGGCGACGTGGTGCTCGAACAGGGCACATTGCAGATCCGTTCCGCGCGACTGGAAGTCACGCAGGATGCCGCCGGCGCGATGCAGCGCAGCGTCGCCAACGGCAAGCCCGGCGCGCAGGCGTGGTTCCGCCAGAAGCGCGAGGGTCGTGACGAATTCGTCGAAGGCCAGGCCGACCGCATCGAATACGACGCGCGTACCGAGCGCGCCGAATTCTTCGGCAATGCGCGGGTCAAGAATGCGCAGGATGTGGTCACCGGACCCTACATCCTCTACGACGCCAAGTCGGAACGCTATGAAGTCGGCGCCCCGCCCGGTGCCGCGGCGGCTGTCACTGGCAGCGGGCGCGTACGTGCAGTGATCCAGCCGCGACCGCCCAGCGAAACACCGCCTGCCGCCAAGCCGGCACCCTGATTTACCTTCCAGGAGCTGCTCATGTCATACCAGAACATCCTCGTCGAAACACGCGGCCGCGTCGGCCTCGTGACGCTCAATCGTCCGACAGCCCTCAATGCCCTCAATGACGCGCTGGTCGACGAAGTAGGCAAGGCGCTCGACGCCTTCGAAGCCGACGACGGCATCGGCTGCATGGTCATCACCGGCTCGGCCAAGGCCTTCGCAGCCGGCGCCGATATCGGAGCGATGTGCGACTTCTCGTTCATGGACGCCTACAAGGGCGACTACATCAGCCGCAACTGGGATCGCGTCGCGCGCTGCCGCAAGCCGCTGATCGCCGCCGTTTCCGGCTTCGCGCTCGGCGGCGGCTGCGAGCTGGCGATGATGTGCGACATGATCTACGCCGCCGATACGGCGAAGTTCGGCCAGCCCGAGGTCAAGCTCGGCACCCTCCCTGGTGCGGGCGGCACACAGCGCCTGCCGCGCGCCATGGGCAAGGCCAAGGCGATGGATCTTTGCCTGACCGCGCGCTTTATCGATTCACAGGAGGCCGAACGTTGCGGCCTGGTTGCCCGCGTGTTCCCCGCCGACAAATTGCTCGACGAGACGCTGGCCGCCGCGCAGACCATCGCCGGCTATTCGCTGCCGGTGGTCATGATGATCAAGGAATCGATCAACCGCGCCTACGAATCGGGCCTGCACGAAGGCCTGCTTTTCGAGCGCCGGCATTTCCACGCCAGCTTCGCCATGGCGGATCAAAAGGAAGGCATGCGCGCCTTCCTCGACAAGCGGCCGCCGGCATTCACGCACAAGTGAGCGTCGCCGCGGGCGCATTGCCCGCCCCGCATCGCCCAGCAAGGCCCGCCTCGGCGGGCCTTGCTCTTTATCACGCTGATTTGTCGGTGTTTTCCGGCAATGTGAATTTTTTGTGCAAAGCAACAAATTTTTCTTGACAGCGATCTTGCGATTCCTATAATCGGTTCCATATTGCAGTGCAGCAAACGTAGTTTTCCATTCGATGCACCCACTCATTCAGGAGATCGTCATGACCAATTCGCCCGAGCAAATCCTCGCCGCCCAGAAGGCACAAGCCGAAGTCCTTTTCAACCTCGCTGGCTCGCTGTTCGCCGGTGCCGAGCGCATGCTGGCCCTCAACATCGAAACCGCCCGCGGCGCGTTCGAAGACAGCGTTGCCACGAGCAAGGCGCTGATGAGCGTCAAGGACCCGCAGGATCTCGTCAAGCTGCAGGCCACCACGATGCAGCCCGCCGTCGAGAAGGCCGTCGCCTACGCACGCAACGCCTACGAAATCGCCGTGCAGACCAATGACGAGCTCGTCAAGCAATTCGAAGCGCAGTACAGCGACCTCAACAAGGGCGTCGTCGCCTCGCTCGACAAACTCGCCAAGAATTCGCCGGCCGGCTCCGATGTCGCCGTTGCCGCCGTCAAGTCAGCACTGGCCGCCGCCAACTCGGCCTACGACAGCCTGAACAAGGCCGCCCGCCAGGTCACCGAGGCCGCGCAAGCCAATGTCGTCGCCATGACCAATGCCACCGTCAAGGCCGCCAACGTCGCCCAGCCCAAGGGCAAGCGCGCCGCCTGATCGACAACGTCTCCTCCTCCGACCCTGCAAAGGGGTTGGCTTGCAGCCGGTGTCCGCAAGGACGCCGGCTCTTTTTTTGAAAACACAGTGGTGGCGGCATGGCGCACGGGCAGCGCGGCGGCCTGCCTATAATCGGCCGGTCTTTTCCGCGGCAACCACCGACGTGTCCTCCGTCCCCACCGCCGCTTTTCCCGATGCACGCCGCCGCCTGGCGCTCGTCGTCATTCTGGCGTTGTTCGGCGTGGCTGTGCTGATCGGCTACAGCGCCATCGACCGCTATCGCGACGGACATCGGGCGGTGCGCGAGCTGGCCAGGGCCACGGAGTCGATCCGCTATGGCGACGAGGTGCTGACGATGTCGGCGCGCATGGCAGCGTTCACGGGCGACCCGGAATGGCAGGCGCGCTATGACGCCCACGTACCCCTGCTCGACGCAGCGATCGCCTTGGCATTGCAGCGGTTCCCCGCGGGCCGGACCGCCATCGAACAGACCAGCGCGGCGAACCAGCGCCTGATCGCCTTCGAAGCGCGGGCCTTCGAGCTGGCCGCCGCGGGCAAACTGAAAGAGGCCCGCGGCATCATGCTGGGTCCGGCCTACGAACTGGACAAGGCGCTCTATCAGGCGGGCCTGACGCGACTTGGCAACGACATCGAACGCCACCGCATCGACCTCGAAGCGCGCGTCGAGCGCGAATTCACCCAGGCGCTGGCGATCGCCGTCGCGATCTTCATCGCGATTATGCTGGCGCTGCTCCACGGCACGCGCCAGATCGGGCAGCGGCTGGCGATCGAAAAGGCCATCGGCGGCATCGGGCAACGGTTGCTCAAACCGGACGCATCGAATCTTGACGACGTCATCGACGATGCGCTGCGGGAACTGGCCACGTGGTCCGGCGCCGACGCTGCCTACCTGCTGCGGCGAATCCATGCCTTGCCGGGGCAAGCGGCGACCGCCTGGCGCCTGACCCATGCGTACCCGAAATCGCTGCACGACCGCGCCGACCTGGCGACATGCCTGGCGCTATCCGGCTCACCGGCCGCTGACGGCGCCGTGGATGTTCGTCCGCGCAGCACGCTCGCCGCCATGACCGGCCAGCGCCCGACGCCGTTGACCGACCTGGATTTCGGGCGCCTGCTCGGCCACCAACTGCAACGCACCGGCGATTCCGACTATTGCCTCGGCATTGCGGCGCGCAGCCGGACGACGTGGGGCACCGCCGAGCTGCCGCTGCTGGCCATGCTGGCCGACATCATCACCAACGCTATCGCGATGAACGAACGGGCGGCGGAGCTGCAACATCTGGCCACCGTCGATGCGCTCACCGGCATCGCCAATCGCCGCCATTTCAGCGATGCCATCGCGCGCGAGTCGGCGCGTATCCGCAGAACCCGCAGCAGCGCGGCCCTGCTGCTGATCGACCTCGACCACTTCAAGAAGATCAACGACCACTTCGGCCACGCCACAGGCGATGCCGTGCTCACCCGCTTTTCGGCGCGCATCGCCCGCCAACTGCGCGACATCGATGTCTTCGGGCGCATCGGCGGCGAGGAGTTCGCGATCCTGCTGCCGGACACCGGCCGCGACGAAGCCATGGTCGCCGCCGAGCGCTTGCGATCCGCGGCGGCGCGCGCCGACACCGATGCACCGGAACTGCCGCCCGTCACCGTCAGCATCGGCGTCGCCATGTTCGACGAACACGATGCCGATCACGAATCGGCCTTCCGCCGCGCGGATGAGGCGCTGTACATCGCCAAGCGCGACGGCCGCGACCGCGTGCGCTTCGGTCCGGCTGAGGCCTGAGCGCGCAGCGAAACTACAGTGGTGGTGGCACGGCGCTTTGCGGTCAGACGCGTCGCAAGCGCTCCCCGGCCATCGCCAGCGTGGCTTCGTTCTTGGCGAAGCAGAAGCGCACCAGCGGCGGATGCCGGCATTCGCCCGGCGGGCTGAACACCGATACCGGAATCACCGCCACGCCGTGTTCGGTGGTCAGCCGGCGGGCGAAATCCACGTCGGCTTCGTTGCCGATCCGCTCGTATCCCGCCAACTGGAAGTAGGTGCCGGCGCAAGGCAGCAACGTGAATCGCGAGCCCGCCAGCTCGGCGCGGAAGGCGTCACGCTTTGCCTGGTAGAACACCGCCAGACCATCGGCGAAGTCGGGCCGCTCGCGCATGAAGTCGGCCAGCGCCGCCTGCGCCGGGTGATGCACGGTGAAAACGACGAACTGGTGTACCTTGCGGAATTCCGCCATCAGCGCGCGCGGCGCGAGGCAATAGGCCACCTTCCAGCCGGTGCCATGGCAACCATGAGTCGATCATGTATGGACGTCACGAAAATCCGCACTAGAACAGGGACGCCTTGTTTGTGTGGATGTCCATGGAGTTGTCGTCAAAACATCCCCTTTCGGTGATCCGATGTCCACACTACCAAGCAACATTTAGCTGCTAAATCTCCACTGAACTTACCGACAGATCTCGTTTGACCTGTCCATAAGATATCCACCAGCCCGGGACGATCTGTTGGCCGTTGAAAAATCCACGTTGAGCAATCATTTGGCCAAAGCGCGCCAAATCGCGGGCACTCGCATTCATGCCTGCGCCTACGTAGGGGAACCCCGAGCGATCGGTGACGATGACGGCATCTTCCTCGGCGCCGAGTTTTGACCAAAGTTCAGTTTCCAGCAGTTCTGCCAGCCGACGGCCAGTTGCCCGCTCCAGAACCATGCCAATCAGATTGGTCAGCACGGTGCGGTAGGTGTACTTTTCACCATCTATCTGTGACTTGACCTGCAAGCCCCTGATGAACTCGAACAGCGTTCCGGGTGAGTCCGGCCATGACAGGGTTGGGCGCCAACCGACTACGGCTGTTTCGCGCCAGAAGTCAGCGTCTGGGTTTTCATAGTCTTCGTTGTAGGCGACGGCGGCACTCATGTCGAGCGCATGACGCAGAGTAGTCTGCGAAAACGCGGTATCTCTGAGCTCGGGAAGATACTTCGTCACTGGGTCTGAAGGGTTCACTACGCCCGCATCGGCGAGAATGCCCGTCAGCATGCCGATGACGGATTTGGTCACCGAATTAAGTAGGTGATGGCTGTCAATCGACATGCCGTTGGCGTAGTGTTCAAAGATCAAGCGGCCGCCTGCCCAATGACCAAGGTTTCGATGAATGGTTCGGTATTCCTCGTACGACCGACGAATCCATGTGGCCGACCGCAAACGGGTATTCAACGGCGATCGCACCGCTGCAAAAAGTCATGGAAGGGCGCAAGGGCGAGCGCAGCGTTGCGCTGAGGGATTACGACTCGGCCGAGCGACGCCAAATTGATGGAGAGGTCATTCGTCGCTCGATCGCCTATATGGAGCGTCAAAAGAAAGTTGGCAAACCATTCTTCCTTTTCACGAGCCTGACCCAGCCACACCTGCCGACCCAGCCGAGCCCTGCCTTCAGGGGAAAAACCGGTAACGGCGATTGGGCTGACATGCTGGCTGAAATGGATGACCAGGTGGGCAGGCTGCTCGACACCATTGACAAACTGGGCATGCGTGACGATACCCTTGTGATCTTTGCCAGCGATAACGGAACCGAATTTTTCCGGCCTTGGGATGGCAGTGCGGGGCCGTGGCGCGGAGCTTACTTCACGGCGCTCGAAGGTGGCATTCGTGTGCCCTTTATGGCGCGCTGGCCGGGGAAAATTGCCAAAGGGCGAGTGAGCAACGAAGTCGTGCACGGGGTGGACTTGTTTGCCACGCTCGCAAAGCTGACCGGCGCAGCGGTGCCCTCTGACAGAGTCATCGATAGCATCGATCAGTCATCTTTTTTTCTTGGGCGAACGGATAAGTCAGCGCGTGAAGGCTTCCCTATCTGGAACAGTGACACCTTGATGGCGGTGAAGTGGCGAAACTGGAAGGTGCACTTCTACAAACAGGACGCGATGCTTGACCCAGCATTGAAGTTGGGTATTCCGCACATTCACAATCTTTACACCGACCCGCGTGAAGAAAAGCCCACCGCAGACTCGTGGGTGATCAATCCGGTGCTCAAGATCATTGGTCAATTCAAGGCCTCGCTGAAAGACCACCCGTTAATTCCTATGGGCACTACTGACCCTCAGTAGTGGACCAAGCATCGAACATTCGATGGTATTCACAACGTAAGCCGTAGCGCCGCTCACTGCGGCAGTTCTCTGGTCAGACATCGTGGAATTTCTGCTGGAGCCGCGACTAACTCCAATGGCCGCAGCACCTCTAAAAGCTGCCTTACGTTCTCGCAGTTGTACGCGACACGGATTTCATAGAATGTGGAGGCGCTTTGGCGATCTGTAGGACCGGTATCAGTCTCAACCCGCCGGATGGGCCGGATCGGCGTATGGCTCTTGGGAGGCGACTGCGGCCATCGACTTGCGACGTGGCAATGACCGCATAGGGTCGAGTCCAGCCGGTCTGGTCTGATGCGATTCAGTGGTCAGCGGTGCAGGTTGGTTGGCCGAGGAAGTAGTTCGTCAATCCTTGCCTGTTTGAGCTTCAAGTCCTCCATCAATTCTACGATACGCCGGTGCGCACTCTCTAGCTTGGACTGGGCGATGTCCCGCTGCTGGATGACCTCGTTTAGACGCTCGTTGTGATCCTTACGCGCCGCGCGGTACCCCAGAACAACCTGACGCTTGGACGGGGGCTGCTTGTCGGCGTTAAGTTCTACGTACGCCTGGATCTCGCGGATCAGCCCCGGAAAACGCGACTTCTTAAGCGCTGACGGGTCGCACCCAGCCTCCTTGGCGACATTGTTCTGACTGACTGACGAGCCCTTGGGTAGAAGCTTTGGTTCGCCTGACTTCAGGCGTTCGAACGCCTGCCTGAACCTCTGCTCGGCGGTGAGCTGATTAGTTTCTGACGACATTCAGGAAGTTCTCCAATCCCCTGCGTTCAACGAGCAAAGCCTGATGGCGCGGGCTCCCCTGCGGTACACGTGCCAGTTCCTGATCCAATTGCTGCATCTCCTTCTCCACTGCCGGTGCTTTGGTGCGGTCATAGAGGACGTCAGTGCATGGCTTGTAGCCATCGCCTCCGGCACATCTGGCGACGGACTCGATGCCGCCGTAGCTACAGTTCCCTCGCTTCGTGCAACCGCCAAGACGGGTTTCTCTGAAGAAGACCTCTCCACGCCGTGCAGCCTCGGCGAGTTCCTTTGCGTCCTTGTCGCCGATCAGATTGACGATGATGGCGTTCTTGGCATCCGATGAAAAGGGGCTGACGAAGCGGTCGCCCATGGCCGAGAGGATAGACTGAGCCATCGCTTCGTACATAGCTGCAATGACGACCCCCTCTACCTCCTCGTTCAGATGCAGCTTTCCATAGCCACGTCCGTAGTAAAGCGGCATCAATCTGGACGAGTGTTTCATCTGGAACTGCATCGATGAATCGCTCAGCAGCCCGCTAGCAAACATATTGACGGCCCCGGTGCGCCGCAGTTGGTGCCACGCCAGCGGCCATACCTCACCAACTACGAATCCCTTCTCGGCGCTCAGGTTGGGTGTCAGCATCTTGGCGATCCGGAGGTCCTCCTCGGTGATCCGAAGCTGATCCTTGTCGAAAAGTAGCGGGTAGTCCGCAATTAACAACGCATAGCTCTTGGGATGCGGTCGCGTCCTATATGGAGCGACCGTCATGCCAGCCCACGGCTCGGATGCCCTGTCGAAAAGATAGGGATTGTCCTGATCTTCTTGCGTCGGGCCTATGCCCAGGTGCGCTGCGGCGCAACGGATGCGCAGGCGAGCAATGCTGGTCATCGCAGCAACGGCTATCTCAATGCTCGGGCTAGTAGGCCAGCGCGCGTCAGAGTCGGGGTCGGTCTTGGTTGTTTCCCCGCAGATGATGGGTACATGGCCGAGCTTTGGATCGTCCTCCCACAACAGGCAATCGGTACGCAGCGATGTTGCTTCGTTAATGCGCTGAAGGGTGAAGTTGGTGATATATGCAAGGGCGACATATTGAACGAGGGTCAGGTATGCGGTGAACTGGGGCAGATTCAGCACTTTGCCAGGTGTGACCACCCAACGTTCCAATAGACCGGCGATTCCAAAACTCTCTGCCGTTGATCGGAATTGCCCATAGGTCTGGATTTCCCTTCCCGTCTTCGATTTTGTGGTCTTGGTATCGGGGTCTCCAAATGGCTGGTGGCCCGATGGTAGCTTCTTCATCATGGCCGCCTGCAACGAACCCGCATTGTGGGCGTACGAATCCATGCAGAAGTTGAAACAGTTCTCGACCTGCTCGCGGTGCGCGATGAAATCGTCAAGGCACCCGCGCAAACGCTGGACTTGATACGTCCAGATGCGCGGCGGTATGTAGGAAGTTTGCTGTTTATCGTGGTCAGGCATCGCAGCAGCCAAGCGCTTGATGCCTCCCGGATCGACCAATACAAAGCCGAGGTCGCCACGGACATCCCAATACCGGTGAAGCTCGGCAACGGTGCTCGCATAATTGCTGGGAGCAAGAATCTCAGGCACCTGTTCCAGCACCTTTGGGAATCGCATCAGTTCGCTCGACAGAATTCCCTCACGGCTGCACAACACGAAGATAGGACGGAGTATCGTGAAGACAGTCTTCGCGGTCACTAAATTTGTTGGCGCACGAGGACCCCACAGCCGCCAGCCCGTCATGATCCGTAGCAGCCTTGCATTGGTGGCGTCAATCGGATTAGAGCGGCCCGCGTTCGGACTGTCGCCAAAATTGAATTTTAAAGAGTATCCCGCCAGCGGTGACATGTCCCAAACAGAATCTCCCCAGCGCGAGACGACTTTGCCGTCTCGATCCTCGCTGACCACCCAATCGTCCGGCGGCGGCCAGCTTGGTGGGCGATAGCAGCGATGGGATGGGCCGACCCAATCAGACTTGGTGCGGAGGCGGAATTCTTCGAGTGCGACGGTCATGCCGTTCCTTCCATGTCTTCAACCAAGCGCTTCCAGTCCGGGTGATAGCTTGCTTCCTCCACCCGCGCCAAGGCTTCATCGACCCAGTCGCGCCGCTTCGAGTTCGAGTCATGAAACCAGCGCAGCTTGTCTGAAAGGCGTTCGATAGCATACTCAGCTGGGTGGGATTCACGGGAACCCTGCGGCGCATGCCACTTGCCGAGCTCGATGACCTTGAGATGCCGGAAACAGGCCAGTGACCAGCAGTAGTCTAGGCTGTCGATGTCACGGTGGTGCTCACACCACAGGCAACCGGATGCTTGGACGCAGTCCGGCTGCGGAGCATCCTTGGGGATATTTTTCATGGGCACCGGCTGGCCGTCGCATTCGCCCGGCGCGGCCGGGACCGTTCGCCCGAGCGCCGGGTCAGCCTTGGCCCAGAAACGCATTACCTCGCCGGTTGCCCGCTGCAGTGAGGGCCGCTCATAGACATCCAGCAGGGTTTGCTTCGTGTGCTGGTCCATCTCAGCCGTGAGGTCAGGATCGCCAGACTCTCTCAGGAGCCAATTGACACGGGTGTTCCGTAAAGACCCAGGCGGGATGTACGGAATCCCGAGCTCTTTGCAGGTGTTGCGCAGTCGATCAAATTGGGGACGATTCGTTTCAGCCCGCCCCCATAAGCGTACTAATGGAAACAACAGGTCAGAGTCAGGGAACAATTCGCGGCGCCAGGCTAGATAACGCTCAAAGTGTGGCTTGTACTCCTTATAGATTTCGAACAGTACCTCGCCCCCTCTGCGCTGCTTGTACTCCTTGACCTGGTAGCCATCCAAATGACTCGAGTACCAGAAGTGGCGAAGCTTTGACTGGTGCGCCTGCGCGAGGTTCATGCCCGTCTGCCCAATGAACATATGTAGTTCTGCAGTGATCCGCAAGTTGGCTAAGGGGTAGGCTTCCGCGGTTGATCTGCTCCATGAGATGTCCGCGGAAGCGAACAACGGCCCGGTTTGAGAGGCGCACAGGGAAGTGGCGCCAATCGAGCTCTTCGTCCTCCAAAAAGCGGGCGTAGGAATACAGGTGCTTGGCAAGGGAGATGACCGTCTTGATCTTGATGCCAACCGTCGTCGCCTTCTCCAGCAAGAAGTGGTTAGCCTCGTCCCATCCCTCCCCGCCGCTCCAGAATACTTGGGGCAGCCTGCTGATAGCCCTTTCCATGGGGTCTTCGACCATGGTCATCACTCCATCGGCGTCAACCCCTTCTCTCCACGGTTGGAATTTGATGTACTCAAGGCGCGCCACTAAGCGTCTCCTTGGGGGAGCTGGAACAGACTTTGTAGAGCGTGCCACGGCTGATGCCGCCAAGCAAATCAGCCGTGTGGAGCTCCGTCGCGTCACTCATCTACCCACCCCAGCCATTTGAGAGACGAAGATTGTTAAACGGATTACTGGACAAGAATCTGCCATTCCATGGCCACGAAACACGGCAAACGGCGTCCGTCCGGAAAACGACCGTTTGGCAGACGTCACCAAACCAAACCCGGAAACTGCTCACGTAGCTTACGAATCCGGGCTAACGCATCGGTCGCAGGCACAGTAGCAACTGACTCTGGAATCCTGAGCCCAAGCGCCTTGGCTAGATTGGTCGGATACAGACGCCTGCGACCTGCGAGACGCCCACAAGCCTCATGCACAGCATCAAACCCAGCCTCTGAAATTAGCCAGGCAAGCGCCCTCACGTCACGCGAGTTGAGAACCAAGACGCCTTCGGGCTGCTGCCCTTCGGCGTCGGTCGTGCGCCCTGCTGGGCGCTCTCCCAACTTCCCCTTTACGAGTTCCATGCCTGATCACCCCCACCAATGTCCATAGCATATCACAGGTGGTGTGCATGTCCATGGTATTGAACTCTCGGGTGACGTGATAGGTCTTGCCGAAGCTCGAGACGACGAAGCTGCGCTCGCGCAGGCCAGGCAGCCGCGCCACCGATTCGTGGCGCCCGCCGCTGGGCCCGTCATCGAACACCACATGCTCGTACACCTCGTCGGCGAGCACGATGACGTTCGTATCCCGCAGCAGCACCGCCAGCGCGGCCATGTCGTCGGCCGTCCACACGGCGCCCGTGGGATTGTGCGGCGTATTGAGGATCACGAGGCGCGTGCGCGGACCGAGCAGCGCGCGCACTTCATCGAAGTCCGGACGGAAATCCGGGAAGGCCAGGTGCGCGATGCGCGCAATGCCGCCGGCCAGTTCGATCGCCGGCAGATACGAGTCGTACAGCGGCGCAAAGACGATCACTTCGTCGCCCGGGCGCACGCAGGCGGTGATGGCGGTGAACAGCGCCTGCGTGGCGCCGGCAGTGACGGTGATCTCGTGTTCCGCGTCGTAGTCGGCGCCATAGAGCCGCGCTGCCTTGTCAGCGATGGCTTCGCGCAGGGCGGCAGTACCCGCCATCGGCGGATACTGGTTGGCGCCGGCGGCCATATGCCGCGCCACGCCGTCGAGCAGCGCCGGCGGCGGCGCGAAATCGGGAAAGCCCTGCGAGAGATTGATCGCGCCCGTCTGGGCTGCCAGCCGCGACATCACCGTGAAGATGGTGGTGCCGACAGCGGGCAGGCGCGAAGGCAGATCAACCAATGCCGAGCAACTCCACTTCGAAGACCAGCGTCGCGTCGGGCGGAATGACGCCGCCGGCGCCGCGCTTGCCATAGCCCAGATCCGGCGGAATGGTCAGCTTGCGCGTGCCGCCGACCTTCATGCCCTGGACGCCCTCGTCCCAGCCGGCGATGACATGACGCGCGCCGAGCGGAAACTCGAACGGCTCGTCGCGGTCCTTGCTCGAATCGAATTTCTGGCCGTTGGTCAGCCAGCCGGTGTAATGCACCGAGACGTATTGTCCTGCAGTGGCCTCGTCGCCCGCGCCGACGACGACTTCCTCGATGACGAGACCGCTGGCTGTGGTGGTGGTGGTCATGCCGTTTCCTTCTCCGAGTGAAAAACCGTGGCACTGCCGCCGCACGCGCATTCGAGCACGCGCAGCAAGCAGGCCGAATCGTGGTTGCCCATGCCCAGCGCCATGGCCACGTTGAGTTGCTGACCGACCGCGCTGGCGACCGGTAGCGGCGCGCCCAGGCGCCGGGCTTCGCCGTGCAGCAGGCCGAAATCCTTGTGATGCAGATGCGAAACCACGCCGGCCTGGAATTCGCGCGCCGCCATGCGGCCACCGAAGACATCGAGCACGCGCGAGCCGGCCGAGCCGCCGAGCATGGCCTCGCGCACTTTGGCGAAATCGATGCCGGCCGCATTCGCCAGATGTGCCGCCTCGGCGCATGCCTCGATGGCGGCGACCATGATCATCTGGTTGCAGGCCTTGGCGACCTGACCGGCGCCGGCCTCGCCCACGCGCACGGCCGATTTGCCCAGCACGCCGAACAGCGGCGCGAGCCGCTGGGCGAGCGGCTCGCGGCCGCCCCACATGATCGCCAGCGTCGCGGCCTGGGCGCCGGCACTGCCGCCCGACACCGGCGCGTCGACGAAATCGACGCCATGCGCGATCCAGCGCGCCGCCAGGCGACGTGCCATGGTCGGCGAGATGGTCGAGAAATCCACATGCACGCCGCCGGCTGCGAATCCCTCGGCAAGCCCCTGCGAACCGAAGGCCAGCGCCTCGACATCGGCATCGCTATAGACGTTGGTGCACACCACGTCGCACTGCCGCGCCAGGCTTGCCGGCGTGTCGTGCACCGTCGCGCCGGCCTCGCGTGAAACTACAGTGGTGGTGGCACGGCGCGCCCACACATGGACGGCATGTCCGGCGCGCAGCAGGTGCAGCACCATCGGCTGCCCCATGGCGCCCAGGCCGATGAAACCGACCTTCACGCGCCAGTCTCGGGCGTTGACATCTTCTCCAGCAACTGCAAGGCCGAGATCGAATCGTTCTCGCCCATGCCGCTGCCCACCAGTGCATTGAAGATCTGCGCCGTGGCCGCCGCCGTCGGCAGCATGAGCCCCAGCCGGTGCGCCTCTTCGAGCACGATGCGCAGGTCCTTCTGGTGCATCCACGCCTTGAAGCCGGGCTTGAAGTTGCGGTCGATCATGCGCTGGCCGTGGTTGTCGAGAATCTTCGAGTAAGCGAAGCCGCCGAGCAGCGCCTCGCGCACCTTTGCCGGATCGACACCGCTCATGCGGGCGAAATTGAACGCCTCGGCCACCGCCAGCACACCCACGCCGGTGAGAATCTGGTTGCAGGCCTTGGCCACCTGCCCGGCGCCGATGCCGCCGATCAGCGTCACCGATTTGCCCATCTTCTCGAACAGCGGCCGCACCTTTTCGAAGACTTCGGGTTTGCCGCCGGCCATGATGGTCAGCGCGGCATTCACCGCGCCGACTTGTCCGCCGGACACCGGCGCGTCGATGAAATCGATGTCGCGTTCGGCAAGCAGCGCGCCGATGCGCCGCGCCGCATTGGGGTTGATCGTGGACATGTCGACCACGATGAGGCCCGGCTTGCCGCCGGCGGCGAGGCCCTGCTCGCCCAGGCACACGGCTTCGACATCCGGCGCGTCGGCCACCATCGTGACGACGACATCGACCTGACCGGCCAACTCCGCAGGCGAGGCGTGCACCGTCGCCTTGCCGGCGAACGGCGTCAGCGCGTCAGCGCGACGCGCCCACAGATGCAGCGCGTGACCGGCGGCCGCCAGATGCCCGGCCATGGGCTGGCCCATCAGGCCCAATCCAATGAATCCCACCTGCATGCTAGGCCTCCCGATGGGCCGCCCCGAGGGAGGCCAGCGCCCCCTTGGGGGGCAGCGAACGAATGTGAGCGTGGGGGTTCATTGCGTTCCTTCCTTGATCGCCTTGAGGATCAGCGGCACCAGCGGTTCGGGCAGCCGGATCGCGCCTGAGGTCGCGAAGGCCCGCGCCGACTCGCTCATCTTCTTCCACGTCTTGCGGATGATGTCCAGCCACTTCGCCTCGTCGTACTCGGGTTTGCTGCCGGCGAAAGGCAGCATGTAATGTTCGATGAAGACCAGGTCCGTCACGTCCTCGAGCATCTGCGTATCCGGATTCACCTTCAAGCCGCGCTTGCCCACCGCTGCCATCACGCGCTCGACCATCGCCTCGTCGTAGCCGGCTTGGCGCATCAGTTCGCCCGCAGTTTGCGCATGGAACTTGTACAGCCCCGTGCGCCACGCGAGATAGCCGTCGCGCGTCATCGGATACTGATTGCGCGGCACCGTCCAGCGGCGGATGTGCTGCGCCCGCACCGCCAGTTGCGCCACCTCGGAGGCCTCCGGCGCGAAGCGGCCGATCATCTCGGTCATGCGCCGGGCGTAGAGCAGTTCCTTGGGCTGGCCTTCGTCAAGGTTCGGGTCTTCGGCGTTGGCGGCATCGAACAACGCGATGGCGCGCTCGAAGCGTTCGGTGTTCTCGATCATCCAGGTTCCTTGCGGCATGTCTCGCAGTCGATTGTACGTGTAGGATCGCGCGCTCGTTCATCCACCGCGCCGAGGAGAAACCCCATGTCGAACCTTGCCAATCCCGCCATCGCCTGGACGCTGCTCGTCATCGCCGGGCTGCTCGAACCGGTATGGGCCACCGCAATGAAGGCCTCCGACGGTTTCACGCGGCTGTGGCCGGCGGTACTGACGATCGTCGCCGCATGGGCCTCCTTCGCCTTGCTCGGCATGTCGCTGAAGGCTTTGCCCGTCGGCACGGCCTACGCCGTGTGGACCGGCATGGGCGCCGTCGGTACCGCGCTGCTGGGCATGTACATGTTCGACGAGCCGGCGACCGTCACGCGACTGACCTGCATCGCGCTGATCGTCGCCGGCATTGCCGGCCTCAAGTTGCTCGGCGAATAGGCTGCGCCGGAGGAAGTTCGCCGCGCGCGTCTAGGAGCGGTAGTCGGCGTTGATCTTCACGTAGTCGTACGAAAAGTCGCAGGTCCACACCACGGCCTTCGCGTCGCCACGGCCCAGATGGACACGTACCGTGATCTCGCTCGCCTTCATGATCCGCGCGCCGTCTTCCTCGCCGTAGGCCGCCGCGCGGCCGCCGTTTTCCGATACCAGCACTTCCTCGCCGCCGGCAGCAAGCCACACGCGCACGCCGTTGGCATCGAGATCGTCGATGCCGGCATAGCCGATGGCCGCCAGGATGCGGCCGAGGTTCGGGTCGGACGCAAAAAACGCCGTCTTCACCAGCGGCGAATGGCCGATCGCGTAGCCGACCTTGCGGCACTCGTCGGCGCTGCCACCGCCTTCCACCCGCACTGTGATGAACTTCGTTGCGCCTTCGCCATCGCGCACGATGGCCTGCGCCAGTTCCTGCGCGACACCGATCACGGCCGCGCGAATGGCCGGCCAGTGGCCGGACGCCGCATCATCGACGGCAACACCGGCCGCTCCGGTGGCAACGACGACGAATGAATCGTTGGTCGACGTATCGCCATCGACGGTAATGCAGTTGAACGACGCATCGGCGGCATCCTTGGCCAATTGCGCGAGTAATGCCGGGGCGATGCCGGCGTCGGTCGCGACGAAACCGAGCATCGTCGCCATGTTCGGCCGGATCATGCCGGCGCCCTTCGACATGCCGGTGACGGTCACGCTTCGGCCATCGACCACGATGCGCCGGGATGCAGCCTTGGCTACCGTGTCGGTGGTCATGATGGCGTGCGCCGCGGCGTGCCAGCCATCGGCGACCAGTGCCGCCTTTGCCGCCGGCAGCCCCGCCACCAGCCGGTCGACCGGCAGATGTTCGAGGATCACGCCGGTGGAGAACGGCAGCACCTGGCGAGGCGCACAGCCGAGCTCGGCCGCCACGGCCTCGCAGGTCGCCACCGCGGCCTGCCAGCCTTGATCGCCGGTTGCGGCATTGGCGATGCCGGTATTGATGACCAGCGCCCGGATGTCGCTGCCCAGTGCCAGGTGCTTGCGGCAGGCGGTGACCGGCGCGGCGCAGCAGCGGTTCTGCGTGAACACGCCCGCGGCGTGGCTGCCCGGCGCCATCTCGATCAGCGTCAGGTCGCGGCGGTTCTTCTTGCGGATGCCCGCTTCGGCTGTGCCAAGGCGGATGCCCTTGACGGCGAGCAGTTGATCGGCGGCGGGAGTCTGGTAATTCACGGGCATGGCGGCGGCCTATCGGTCAGATGGAAGGGAAGACTTGCGCCCACAGCGTGCGCACGGCGGCGGCATGATGCGCCACCTCGTCCGGATGCACCTTGCTGGGCAGGTTGTTCAGCCGCAGCGCGTGCTGGCGCCGGCGGTAGTCGCGGTAGGCGGAGCGCACGCGCTCGGCCAGCGCTGCGTCGATCAGCCCCAGCCGCGCCGCAATGCCGAGCAATGCGATGTTGCCCAGATTGCCGGTGAGCTCGCCATGCGTCGCGGCATGGGCGAGCACAAGGTACTGGACGATGAACTCGACGTCGACGAGTCCACCCGGATCGTGCTTGAGGTCGAAGCTGTCGTCGCGCGCATCGCCCTTGGTGGCGTGGGCATCGAGCATCTTCTGCCGCATCGCCAGCACCTCGGCGCGCAGTGTGGTGGCATCGCGCGGCTGGCGCAGCACTTCCTCCCGGATCGCCTCGAATGCCGCACCAAGCGCCGCATCGCCCGCCGCGAAGCGCGCGCGTGTCAGGGCCTGGTGCTCCCAGACCCAGGCGTCATGCAACTGGTATTGACGGAAGGCCGCCAGCGAGGTGACGACCAGACCCGAGTCGCCGTTGGGTCGCAGGCGAAGGTCGGTCTCGAACAACTGTCCGGCCGGCGTCTGTGCCGAAAGCCACGTGTTGAGCCGCGTCGCCAGCCGGGCATAGACTTGCGCGCAGTCGGGCGCATCGTCGTCGAACAGGAACACCAGATCGAGGTCCGAGGCGTACCCCAGCTCCTTGCCGCCAAGCTTGCCGTAGGCAATCACGGCAAACCGCGGCACCTCGCGATGGCGCGTGGCGACCTTTTGCCACACCGCCGGAATGGCCCCGCCGAGCATCGTGTCGGCGAGCAGCGAAAGGTGATCGGCGAGCCGCTCGACGGTGTATTGGCCGGCGAGGTCTTGCGCGAGCAGGCGGAACACTTGCGCGTGGTGCAGCTCGCGCATGATGTCCATCTGCCGCTCGGTATCGTCGCCGGCGTCGGCGAGGCGCTCGTCGAGCAGCGTCCGGAAGGCCGGCCAATCGGGCTGCGCGTCGAGCAGCCGGGCATCGAGCATTTCGTCGAGCAGGATCGGATGGCGCTGCAGGTAGCCCGCCCCCCAGCGCGTGGCCCCGCACAGGTGCACGACCTTGTCCAGCGCCTGCGGATATTGTTGCAGCAAGGCCAGGTAGGCTGCCCGTCGCGAAATCGCCTCCAGCAGGTCGAGGCAGCGCGCCAGCGTGGCGTCCGGGCTGGCGGTCGTCGCCGAAGCGGCAATGATCGGCGGCACCAGCGCATCGAAGCGCTCGCGGATGGCGGCCGGCATCTGATGGTAGCGGGTGCCGTTGCGCAGGCTGGAAAGGCGCTCCGTGGCCTCTCGCGGATGCATGTAGCCCAGCCGGGCGAACGCGTCGAGCGCGGCATCCGCAACCTCCGCGGCCCCTTGCCAGACGCCGAGCAGCGGATGGTCATGGGCGGTGGGGTCACCGAAGACGGCATTGAAATGTTGCGCCACCACCGCACGGTGATCGTCCAGCTCGGCGAGCAGGGCATCGAACGATCCGAAGCCCATCGCCTGCGCCACCGCCAGCCGATCGCCATCGCCCGCCGGCAGCCGGTGCGTTTGCGCATCGTCCAGCCATTGCAGGCGGTGTTCGAGACGACGCAGGAAGTCGTAGGCGCCGGCCAGCGCCGAAACCGCATCCGCCCTGAGCACGCCCATGGCGGCCAATTGCGTCAGCACGAGCAGCGTCGGGCGCTGTTGCAGCGCCGGCTCGCGGCCGCCGCGGATCAGCTGGAAGACCTGGGCCATGAACTCGATTTCGCGGATGCCGCCGGGGCCGAGCTTGACGTTTTCGGCCATGTCGCGCTTGGCGACTTCGCGGCGAATCTGCGCATGCAGCTCGCGCATGGCGTTGATGGCACCGAAATCGAGATACTTGCGGAAGACGAAAGGCCGCCGGATGGCGTCCAGCCCCGCCGCGCGAACATCGCCGCCGGTCAGTGCGCGCGCCTTGATCCACGCGTAGCGTTCCCACTCGCGGCCCTGGGCGATGAAATACTGCTCCAGCATGTCGAACGAGCACACCAGCGGCCCGGAATCGCCGTTGGGCCGCAGGCGCATATCGACGCGGAACACCTGGCCGTCTTCCGTGATGTCGGCAATCGCGTTGATCAGCGCGCGCCCCAGGCGCGTGAAGTAGTCGAAATTCGAAACGCTTTTCCCTGAGGGCACCGCGGCGTCGGTGTCGCCGTCCTCGGGATAGACGAAGATCAGGTCGATGTCCGACGAGACGTTCAGTTCGCGGCCGCCCAGCTTGCCCATGCCGACGACGATCAGCATCTGCTCGTCGCCGGCGGCATTGCGCGGCGTGCCGTAGCGGGCCTTGAGCGCTTCGCCATGGAAGACCAGCGCGCGCGACACCGCCGCTTCCGCCACCACCGTCATGCCTTCGACGATCTCCGCCAGCGCGGCGCCGGCGGCCAGGTCGCGTACCGCGAGCGCGACGAAGCAGCGGCGCTTGAAGCGGCGCAATGCCGCCTTGAGCGCGGCTTCATCCGCTGTCGGCTGCGATGCGAGCCAGGTCGACATCGCGGCGGCGTCAAAAGGCTGTGCGAGGGCGGCAGCGGCAACGACCAGCAGCTCGGGGTGCGTCGCCAGCAGGCGATCGAGGTGGCGGGACGCAGCACGGGCGCGTGCCAATGCGCTGTCGGCGGCGGCAGGGGGCATAGTAAAATTGCGGGGTTGTCGGGTTGGCCGCTCCCCGTGGGGAGCATCCGCCGATTGTAGCCGCCCCGCATGACCCGACGCCCGCGCCGCGCGCGCCGCTCGATCGAGAAAACAGATTTGATGCCGCCGAGCGATAACGACACCCCCCGCTTCCTGCGTCCCGCGCCCTCACCGAACACCGGCGCCGACACGCCCGAGTACCTCGCCGACGAAATCGCCGACCGCGTCGTTGACCATCTCCCCGACGCCGTGCAGGCGCGCGTGCGCGACACGGTCCACCGTCCGCTGGCGCGGCGCGTTGGCCGCGTGCTGCTGATCGCGCTGCTGACGCTCTACTTCGTGTTCGGCGCGCTGGTATTGACGCTGCGCTACGTCGTCCTTCCCGAGGTCGCGCAATACCGGCCCCAGATCG
>JBGARB010000045.1:0-20357 GCA_044230495.1 Rhodocyclaceae bacterium | reverse complement strand
TGCACTTCGGCAGCCAGGGTCAGGGGGAATGCAGTTGGGTTCATGCCGCAAGTCTAGGGTCTGTTCTCAATTGTTCGCAAGAGCGCCTTGCGCCCAATCGAGAACAGACCCTAGCGTCTTCCCTGCGCGGCCAGCGCGAGCCACAGGCTGGCCGCGGCGATGACGGCCATGCCGGCGACCGACAGCGCATCCGGCCAGTGGTCGTAGATGAGCCCGCCGGCCAGCGTGGCCCAGATCAACTGCACGTAGAGCAGCGGCGAGAGCAGCGAGGCGGGCGCGTCGCGAAAGGCGCGCGTGAGCATCAGGTGACCCGTTCCGCCGAAGATGCCCAGCGCGCAGATCGCCAATGCGTCGGCGAGGTCCGGCCACGGCCCGCCCCAATACAGCGGCGCCGCGAGCGTCATGGTCACGGTGCCGACCAGTGCCGTGTAGAAGAGCATCGTCAGCACGTTTTCGCCGGGCGAGAGCTGTCGCGTCTGAATCTGGTAGATCGCATAGCACAGGGCGGCGAGCGCCAGCCAGACAATGCCTTCGGCATCAAGGGCGCCGCCGGGCCGGGCGATCAGCAGCGCGCCGAGAAAGCCGACGACGATCGCCAGCCAGCGCTGTCGCGGCACGCGCTCGCGCAGCACCAGCGCCGACAGCACGGCCACCAGCAACGGGTTGATGAACAGGAAGGCCGTGCTCTCGCCCAGCGGCATGCGGGCGAAACCGGCCATCGCGAAGCCGGTCACGCAGACCAGCATCACCGCGCGCAGCATCTGCGCCAGCGGCCGCGCGGTCGCCACCAGCCGCGTCCCCATCGACGGGCCGAGCAGTGTCAACATGAGCAGGCAATGGAAGGTGTAGCGCGCCCACACCAGCATCGGCACCGGATAGGTCTGCGCCAGATGCTTGGCGTTGGCGTCGAGCCCGGCGAAACACAGCGTCGCGCCGAGCATCAGCCATACGGCGCGGCGCAGCGCGCGCGCGTCGGCAGGGGCCGCGGCGATCACGCGCGCGGTGCCAGCCAGGCGTTGAAACGCGCGCGGGCAAAGGGAATCAGTTCGCCGGCGGCAAGTCCCACCAGGCCGTGGCCAGCCGCCACCGCGTCGTCGGCGGCAAGGCCATGCAGATGCGTGCCGGCCAGCGCCGCCTCCCACGCCGGCCAGCCTTGCGCCAGCAGCGCACCGAGCAGGCCGGCGAGCACATCGCCCGTACCGCCGGTGGCCAGTGCCGGGTTGCCGCTGGTATTGATCCGCCAGCGGCCGTCGGGGTGCGCGACGACGCTGCCGCAGCCCTTGAGCACGACCGGCGCGGCAAAGCGCACGGCCAATGCGCGGGCGCTGCCGATGCGGTCGCGCTGCACCGTTGCTGTATCCGTGGCGAGCAGGCGCGCCGCGTCCGCCGGGTGCGGCGTGAGGATCGTCGGCGCGCTGCGGCGGGCAAAGGCGCTGGCGAGCACCGGGTGCGCGGCCAGCAGGTTGAGCGCGTCGGCGTCGAGCACGCTCGAAACTACAGTGGTGGCGAGACGGCGCATGGCGTCCAGCGCCGCGGGCGCATCGCCCAGACCCGGCCCGGCGACCACCGCGGTGGCCTGCGCCAGCGCGTCGTTCGCCGAACGCAGCATCAATTCGGGCTGCGCCGGGTCAACGGCGAGCGGCGCGAGCAGACCGACGAACACCCGGCCGGCGCCCAGGTGCAGGCCTGCACGCGCGGCGAGCAGCGCAGCACCCGTCATGCCGGCAGCACCGCCAAGCACGGCCAGCGAACCGAAACTGCCCTTGTGGCTGTTGGCGCGCCGCGGCAGGCATTGCGCGGCGAATTCGCTGCGCGCGAGGGTGGCGCCGAGGCTGGCCATCACGGGCAAGCCGAGATCGAAGACAGTGACCTCGCCCGCATGATCCGGCCCGTCGGCGGTATACAAACCGGGCTTGGCGGCGATGAAGGTGGCCGTGTGCGTGGCCTGCACGGCGACGCCAAGCACCTGCCCGCTGTCGCCATCGAGACCCGAGGGGATGTCGAGCGCGAGCACAGGGCCGCCTGCGGCGGCAAAGGCGTTGATGCGCGCGACGCAGTCGGCCGCAACGCCTTCGAGCGGCCGCGTGAGGCCGATGCCGAACAGGCCATCGACGACCAGCGCGAATTTGCCTGCCGGCGCATCGCGGTGCACGCGCACGCCGGCATCGGTCAGCTGTTGCCGGGCGCGCGCGGCGTCGGCGGGCAGCCGATCGGCGTCACCCAGCTGCGCCACCACGACGGCGCGCCCGGCAAGATGCAGGTGTCGCGCGACGACGAAGGCATCGCCGCCGTTGTTGCCCGGACCGGCCAGCACCAGCACCGGCGCCCGGGCGGCGCCGAGCAGCGCTTGCGCCAGCCCGGCGGCGGCAAGGCCGGCGCGTTCCATCAGTGGCAAGGCCGCATGGCGGGCTTCGAGCGTGCGCGATTCGCGCGTAGTCAGCAGGGGGATTGCGGCGGGCATGGCGCATTGTAGAGCCGCGCCTGTTTCGGGTTAGGATGGCGATACGCCAAGCGCTCCGGGCGTTCCTCGCCTGCCCGCCCACGCCATGCCAGACACCCTTTACGCCTCACTGTTGCCACGCCTGGTCGCCTTCCGCCGCGACATCCATGCGCACCCCGAACTGGCCTTCGCCGAGCATCGCACGGCGGCGCGAGTTGCCGACCAGCTTGCCGCCCTCGGCTTGAGCGTCGAACGCGGCGTTGCCCGTACCGGCGTCGTCGCCACGCTGTCGGCAGGCAGCGGTGCCGACTGCATCGCCTTGCGCGCCGACCTCGATGCCCTGCCGCTGGCCGAGCTCAATGCCTTCGCGCACCGTTCGCGCCACGACGGCGTCATGCACGCCTGCGGCCACGACGGGCATACGACGATGCTCCTCGGCGCCGCCGAAGTGCTGGCCGCCGAGCGCGGCTTCGACGGCACCGTGGTGTTCGTTTTTCAGCCTGCCGAGGAAGGCGAGGGCGGCGGGCGCTTGATGGTCGAGGAGGGGCTGTTCGAACGCCATCCGGCACGCATGGTCTTCGGCCTGCACAACTGGCCAGGCTTGCCGGCCGGCGACATCGCCGTCGCTGACGGGCCGGTGATGGCCAGTACCGATCGTTTCGAGCTGACGGTAGCGGGCCGCGGCGGCCACGCCGCCATGCCGCATCTGGCCGTCGATGTCGTGGTGGCCGGCGCGGCGCTGGTGCAGGCCCTGCAGACGCTGGTGTCGCGCAATTGCGACCCGCTCGATGCGGCCGTGCTCAGCGTCGCCCGCTTCGAGGCCGGCACGGCGGACAACGTCTTGCCCGAGCGGGCGGTTCTCGCCGGCACGGTGCGCGCGCTGGATGCCGGCGTGCGCGACGCCATGGAAGCGGGCATCGCGCGCGTGTGCGCGGGCATCGAAACGACCTATGGCGTGCGCATCGACGTGCGCTATGCACGCGGCTATCCGCCGACGGTCAATGCCACGGTCGCCACCGCGGCAGCACGGCGCGCCGCCGCGGGAGTCGTCGGCCCGGCGCGGGTGCATGCCAATCTCAAGCCGAGCATGGGCGCGGAGGATTTTTCCTACCTTGCGCAGGCCGTGCCGGGCTGCTACGTCTGGCTGGGCAACGGCACCGGCACCACGCATGGCGCCGGCGCCGGCTGCACGCTGCACAGCCCGCACTACGATTTCAACGATGAAATCATCGAGACGGGCATCCGCTACTGGGTCGAACTGGTGCGCGGCTGCTTGCCAGCGAAAGGAGCGTGAAATGAAGAAGATGCTGATGGCGGCTGCCCTGTGCCTGGCCATTCCCGCCGCCAATGCCGAGCCCGGCGAGCGCTGGGAAATGAAGATGGAGATGGACGGCATGCCCATGCCGATGCCGGCGCAGAACATGTGCCTGCCCAAGCGCGACGGCGGCGAGCCGCCGGTCCAGCGCGACGACGGGCGCTGCAAGATGGTGGACAAGAAACAAAGCGGCAACCGCTTCCAGTGGAAGGTGATCTGCCCCGAGGGCGTCTCGGAAGGCGACGTGACGACGACCAGCGCCGGCTACCAGGGCACGGTGAAGACCACCGAGAAGGGCGGACGCGTCACCCAGATGAAGATGGCCGGCAAGAAGCTCGGCCCCTGCGAATACAAGGATCAATCGGCGCAGATGCAGGAGATGATGAAGCGCGGCGGCAAGCCGGGCCAGGGGCCGCAGGGCATGCCCGAGCTGACGCCGGAAATGAAGGCGCAGATCGAGGCGATGCAGAAGCAGTACGGCAAGCAGTAGCCGGCAATTACCCGGGCGTCTGGCGCCCCGCGCGCTCCAGACGCGCCAGCGACGGCGAGAGGTCGAGCGCCGTCGCCTTCTTGAGCCGGCGCGCCGCTTCGCGCAGCTCGTCAAAACACAGTCGTGGCGGCACGGCGATGTTGTCCGGCGTCCATGCCATGCAGATCGCATTGCCGGCATCGCCCGAGGGCATCGCCATCACCTGATCGTCGAAGGCGGTGCGGATGCGCCCGACGCTGCGCGTGAAGTCGCGCCGGCGCGAAAGCAGGTTCACGCACAGCATTCCGTCGTCGGCAAGGCGGTTCCGGCAGGCGGCGTAGAACGGAGCGCTGTCCAGGTGGTTGGCGCGGGCGTCGGCATCGAAGCCGTCGGAGAGGATCAGATCGTAGCGGCGGCGCGTGGTGGCCATGAAGTCGGCACCATCATCGACATGCACGCGCAGGCGCACGGAGTCGTCGGGCAGCTTGAAATGGAAGCGCGCGAAGGCCTCGATGCGCGGGTCGATGTCCACCACCGTGAGCTTGGCCAGTGGCCGATGCCGCCACAGCCACTTGACGATCGAGCCGGCGCCCAGGCCGATGAGCAGCACGCGCCGCGGCCATTCGGGCGGATAGAGCAGCAGCGGCAGCATCATCTCGCGCGTGTATTCCAGTTCCAGCGACCACGGACGCGCGATGCGCATCGCGCCCTGCACCCAGTCGGAGCCGAAGTGCAGGAAGCGCACGCCGGCTTCCTCGCTGACATCCAGCGGCCAGGGCGGATGCGCATCCATCAGTGCAATGTGCGCGAAGGCGGCTGGAACAGTTGCGCGACGATCTCGGGGCCGAAGCGGTAGGTCTGGCCGCAGATCTCGTCCTCGATCTGGATCGAGCTGGCTTCTTCGAGCATGAGCTCGATTTCCTCGCGCCCCAACGAGCGCAGCATGTCGAGCACTTTGCCTTCGTCGCGCGGGCAATGCCATTCGACGCGGCGAGGCGCGAACAGGCGCACCGTCTCTTCGGGAAACAGCCGGCGCAGCAGTTCGGCCGGCGGCAGCAGCAGTTCCTCGGCGCGCAGCGTCTGCGCTAGGTGGATCACGCGGTTCCAGCCATCGGCATCGCGCGCATCGGCGCCCGGCAGGCGTTGCAGGAAAAGGCCGCACGCGGTATGGGCATCGGCCGCCAGCCACAGGTGTGCCGGTTGCTGCTCCGACTGCGCCAGGTAATGCTCGAAGGCCTCGGCGACGCTGCCGCCGGCAAGCGGCACGAGGCTCTGGTAGGCCTCGCCTTCCTCGGGATACAAGGTCAGCACGAGCTTGCCGTCGCCGACCAGGTCCGTCAGGTTGGCGCCCGGCTCAAAACACAGTCGTGGCGGGACGGCGCCAGGCGGCCCGCCCGTCGGCCAGTCGCCGCGCGCCATGCCCCGCAGGCGCAACGGACCGCCACGCACCGGCTGACAGTCCATCAGCAGCAGCGATACCGCGCCGCAGCCCTGCAACTGCACGGCAAGGCGTTGCTCGGCCTTCAGGTTGCCGGCGATCAGTGCGGCAACGGCCGCCGTTTCGCCGAGCAGCGACGTCACCGTCGGCGGATAGGCGCGCGGTGCCGACAGTTCGCGCCACGCGTGGCCCAACTGCACCAGCGCGCCGCGGATGTCGAGGTCCTCGAACAGGAAGCGATGGATGCTGTCGGCCATCAAAGAATGAAGCTCTCGAAAATCGTCGGGTCATAGCCGACCAGCAGGCGACCGTCGGCCGCCTCGACCACCGGCCGGCGGATCACGCTCGGATGCGCGCACATCAACGCCACCGCCTGCGATTGCGTGGTGACCGCCTGCTCCTCGGGGGAGAGCTTGCGCCAAGTGAGCCCGCGCGTGTTGAGCAGCGTCTTCCAGCCCAACGTGCGGCACCAGCCGACGAGCGCCTCGCGCGGCACGCCGCCCTTCTTGTAGTCATGGAACTCGTATGCGATGCGATGTTCGTCGAGGAAGGCGAAGGCCTTCTTCATGCTGTCGCAGTTCTTGATGCCGTAGATGCGGATCATGCCGTTTCGCTCCGATTTCGCCAGAGCGAAGTTTACAGGCGGATCACCGTGCTTCGCGTTCGTACCAGCCCTTGCTGGCATTGACCACCCTGACGACCAGCAACATGACCGGCACCTCGATCAGCACGCCGACGACGGTGGCCAGCGCCGCGCCGGACTCGAAGCCGAACAGCGAGATCGCGGCAGCGACGGCCAGCTCGAAGAAATTGGAGGCGCCGATCAGTGCCGACGGGCAGGCGACGCTGTGCTGCTCGCCGACCGCGCGGTTGAGCCAGTAGGCCAGCGCCGAGTTGAAAAGCACCTGGATCAGGATCGGCACGGCCAGCAGCGCGATGACCAGCGGCTGCTCGATGATCGCACGGCCCTGGAAGGCGAACAGCAGCACCAGCGTCACCAGCAGCGCCGCGATCGACCACGGGCCGATCCTCGCCATCGTGGCGTCGAAATGCGCTTGCCCCTTGGCGAGCAGCATCTTGCGCCACAGCTGCGCCAGGGCCAGCGGGATCACGATGTAGAGCACCACCGACGCGACCAGCGTCGCCCACGGCACGGTGATTGCCGAGATGCCGAGCAGCAGGCCGACGATGGGCGCGAAGGCGAAGACCATGATGGTGTCGTTGACCGCCACTTGCGACAACGTGAACAACGGGTCGCCGTTCGACAGCCGGCTCCACACGAACACCATGGCCGTGCACGGCGCCGCGGCGAGCAGGATCAGGCCGGCGATGTAGCTGTCGATCTGGTCGGCCGGCAGCAGCGGTGCGAACAGGTGGCGGATGAACAGCCAGCCGAGCAGCGCCATCGAGAAGGGCTTCACCAGCCAATTGACGAACAGCGTGACGCCGATGCCGCGGACATGGCGGCGGACTTCGTGCAACGCGCCGAAATCCACCTTCACCAGCATCGGCACGATCATCACCCAGATCAGCAGGCCGACCGGCAGGTTGACCTGCGCCACCTCCAGCCGACCCAGGATCTGCACAGGCCCCGGCAGCAGCTGGCCGAGGACGATGCCGGCGACGATGCACAGAAACACCCACAGCGTCAGCCAGCGCTCGAAAAGGCTCATCGGCGCGCCGACGGCGGCCTTGGCGGTGACTTCACATTGCGCGGACATGATCAGGTTTGGTCGTGGATGCGTCGCGCGGCGGCGACGATGGCCTCCGGCGCCATCGATTCCAGCGGCAGCGCAAGGAAGGCGCTGATGCGCCGGTGCAAGGATTGATATGCCTTCTCGAAGGCTTCGCGCCGTGCCGTCAGCGGCTCGACATGCGCCGGGTCCGGCAGCGCCCAGTGTGCCGTCGTCGGATGCCCGGGCCAGACAGGGCAGGGTTCGCTCGCGGCATTGGCGCAAACCGTGAAGATGAAATCGATGCCCGGCGCGCCGGGCGCGGCGAACTCGTCCCACGACTTGCTGCGTGCGCCTTCGCAGGGGATGTCGTGGCGCTGCAGCGTTTCGAGGGCCACGGGATTGACCATGCCGCCGGGCTTGCTGCCGGCCGAATACGCCGCGACGCGACCTTGCCCCAAGTGCCGGAACAGCATTTCGCCGAGAATCGAGCGTGCGGAGTTGCCGGTGCACAACACCAGCACGTGGATGGGTGAGTTCATCGCGTACCTCCTACAGTGCGAAGTCGGCGTCGAACGGCTTGGCGCCCTTGGTCACCGGTAGTGTCAGGGTGCGGTCCCAATCGCCCCAGCCGCCGTTATAGACGCGCACGTCCTTGTAGCCGAGCGCTTTGAGCTGCAGCCAAGCCAGCGTGGAGCGGAAGCCGTCGTGGCAGTACGTGATCACGGTACTTTCTTTCGGTACGGACTTGTACATGGACGCGATCTCTTCCAGCGGTTTCCACAGTTGGGCCTGGCCGTCCACACCCTGCAGGCTGACGATGTTCAAGGCGCCCGGAATATGGCCGCCTTGCACCGAGTGCTGGATGCGGCTGCCGTCGTACATGTCGGCGGGACGGGCGTCGATCAGCGTGACTGCCGGATCGCGTTCGGCGACGACGCGGCGATAGACGTCCGGCCAATTGACGAGGCGAAACGCTGCCGGGGCTTTGAGCGTGACCTTGCCGGCTGGTCGCGGCGGCGTGGGCGCTTTGACAAGTTCATTGAACCCGGTCCAGTCGACGACGCCGCCATCGAGCAGCTTGACGCGCCGCCAGTCGAAGCCGTAAAGGTCGAGCAGGAACAGCACCCGCGAAGCCAGTGCGGAAAGCGAATCGTCATACACGACGATCGTCGTGTCGTCATTCACGCCCCAACGCCGCAGTGTCGACTGAAACACTTCCCGCGTCGGGAATTTCATGATCGGCATGTCGTCGTTCGCGCCGAGGTCGGCAAAGCGCTGCACCTGGATCGCACCGGGAATGTGCCCGACGGTAGCGTGGCGATGCGGGTGATAGCGCACTTCCAGCACCACCAGCTTCGGATCATTGAGCTTGCCGGCGAGCCAGTCGGCGTCGGCCAGGAACTCGGGCTTGCCGGCGGCATGGACGGCGCCCGCCATCAGCACGAGCAGGGCCGCCAGTAGCCGGCGCATCAGAACCAGCCCTCGATCTTGGCGCGGCTCGGCACGCCGCCGGCATGCACGACCTTGCCGTCGATTACCACGCCCGGCGTGCTCATTACGCCGTGCCGCATGATGGCCTTGAGGTCTTCGACCTTCTCGAGCTGCATGTCGATCCCGCGCCCGAGCGCGACCTGCTGGACGAGCCGGTAGGTGGTCTCGCAATTGGCACAGCCGGTGCCCAGTATCAGCACGTGTTTCATGACGTTCCTTTCGGGGATTCAGCAGCAGGCATTGCCCTTGGCGGTCGGCGTGCAGCAGGCGCCCTCGGCTTTGGCAGCCACGGTCGATTGGAGTCCCGCATCGACCACCGCGACTGCGGGTGGGGCCAGCGTCGACTTTTCGTCGAAGCCGTGGTCGAGCATCTGGCCCGCCTCGTCGCGGATGTGGCGGGCGATGTCCACCACCAGCGCGATCTGCGCCTCGCCGATGCCGAAGTTGCGCAGCCGCTCGAGCTGGCAGAGTCCCTGCTTGGGGTGGTTGGCGGCGATGTTGGCGGCCAGCGAAACCAGCGCGACGATCGACGGATGCAGGACGGAATCGGACATGGTTGATCTCAGAGGATGAGGTTGAACAGGTATCCGACGACAAGGATGCCGGCGGCCACCGTCGCGGCGAAGGTGGCGATCAGCGGCAGCTTGAGGACCTTGCGCAGGATGATCATCTCGGGCAGCGACAAGGCGATGACACTCATCATGAACGCCAGCACGGTGCCCAGCGCCGCGCCCTTGCCGAGCAAGGCTTCGACGACCGGAATGATGCCGGCCGCATTGCTGTACATCGGCACGCCGAGCAGCACGGCGGCGGGTACCGACCACCACGGCGCCTCCTTGCCCATGAAGGAGGCCATGAAGGCCTGCGGCACGTAGCCGTGGATGCCGGCACCGACGGCAATGCCGGCAATCACCCAGGGCCAGACGCGGCCGACGATTTCCTTGACGTGTGCCACGCCCGCATCGATGCGCTCGGACCAGGTTGGCGTTGCGGCCTCGTACCCGGCCGATTGCGTGGCCTGCATCTCGCGCACCCAGTCTTCCAGGTGATGCTCCATGCCCAGCCGTCCGATGACGAGGCCGGCCACGATGGCGACGGCGAGGCCCAGGCCAAGATAGAGCGCCGCCACCTTCCAGCCGAAGAGGCCGAACAGCAGGGCGAGCGCCACCTCATTCACCATCGGCGCGGAAATCAGGAACGAGAAGGTGACGCCGAGCGGGACGCTGGCAGAGAGGAAGCCGACGAACAGTGGCACCGCCGAACATGAGCAGAAGGGAGTGACCACGCCGAGGCTGGCCGCCATCACATTGCCCACACCAAGGCGGCGGCCGGAAAGCATCGCACGTGTGCGCTCAGGCGTGATGAAGGTATGCACAACGCCCATCACGAAGACGACGGCGGTCAAGAGCAACAGCACCTTGGGCGTGTCATAGCAGAAGAAGTGAATGGCTTCACCCAGATGCGATTCGCGGCTTAGACCGACGAGCGCGATCACCGCGTCGGCGAACGGTATCAGGCTGGCGTAGGCTGCGATCCAGGTGCCGAGGCCGAGGACCAGCCATCCCCAGGGGGCGGGGCGCAGGACGGCGGTGTTCAAGGGGCGGCCCTGGCGCGGCGCCTGGCGGTGGTGGCGACGGCCGCCGCTTTCGGCAGACAAGCGTCGCCCTGGCAACAGTTGGCGGTGAGGAAGGCAATCAGATCGTCCATCACCGCGTAATCGGCGGCGTAATGGATGAAGCGGCTTTCGCGCGTGCCGCGGATCAGGCCGGCCCGCGAGAGATGGGCGAGGTGGAACGAAAGGGTTGGCGGCGCGATGCCCAAGCGCTCGCTGATCGTCGTCGCGTTCAACCCTTCCGGCCCGGCCTCGACGAGCGCGCGAAATACCGCCAATCGCGACGCGTGGCCGAGGGCGGCGAGCAATCCGATGGCGTTGGAGAGTTCCATAGTTCGAATACTATCAAAATAATGCCGACACGACAATGCACCGTCGATGCCCGACCGCACATGCACCGGGCGGTCAGGCGCGCATCAGGCCGATGTCGGCGGTATCGAAATGGCCGATGTTGGGCACGACGTCGGGCAGGTCGGACGCGGGCACGCCGAACCACAGTGCCAGGGTCGCGGCGAGCTGGTCGACCGCCAGCGTCGGCAGCAGGCGGCCCTGCCCGACATCATCCGGCCCGTCGCTGGCCATGGCCGGCGGCGTGCCGAAGTAGCGTCCGCCATTCACGGCGCCGCCAAGCACGAACTGCATGCTGCCCCAGCCATGGTCGCTGCCATCGTTGTTGGCGACCAGCGTGCGGCCGAAGTCCGACGCGGTGAACGCGGTGACGGCGTCGCCATCGCCGGCAAGGCGCATTTCGGCGTGAAACGCGGCCAGCGCATCGGCTACTTCGGCAAGCAGGCCCGGATGGGTGGCGGTGAGATTGCTGTGCGTATCGAAGCCGCCGAGCGAAACGAAGAAGACCTGTCGCCGGGCGCCCAGCGCATCGCGCGCAGCGATCATGCGGGCCACCATCTTCAACTGACCGCCGAGCGAGGACTCGGGAAAAACTGTCTGCGTCTCGATGCCGTCGAGCGCCGCGGAAAGCTGCGCGTGCGCATCGAGCGCACGCCGCGTGATGCCGGCGTAAGCCGCCTCCAGCAGATGGTTGCGCGGCGCGGTCAGCTGGCGGTAGAGCGCTTGCGAGCAGGCGGCGGAACCGAAAAGCGGCGATTCCAGACCGCGCACCGCGACCGAGCCGGCGGCGCCGACCTGATATTGCACGGCGCTCTCGCCGGTGAGGTACACGGCATTGCCGGCGACGCTGACGCAGGTGAAGGTGGCGTTGCCGTTGCCGTCGACGATGCGGTCGCCGATGCGCCCGCCCCACCCGGAACGCGCGCCTTCTGGTGACGCGGACTGCCAGAACGATTGCTGGTCGTTGTGCGAGAACAACTTCGGCGGCAGCGGCACGGCGCGGGCCGCGTACTCGGCCTTGGTGGTCGGTTGCACCAGCGTGCCGATGTTGAGCAGCGGCGCCATTTCGCCGGCGACGAAGATCGGCAGCAGCGGCGCCAGCGACGGGTGCAAAGCGTACTGGCGCCCGTCGGCCAGCGGCACGGCCGGCTGCAGCGCCGTTGCCGCGAGCGCGTCGCGGGCCAGTGCGATGCTGCCGCGCAGGGTGGCGTAGCGCGCATGGTTCGCCGCATCGAAGGGCGGCAGCGTATTGGCGTGGTCGTTGCCCCCGTAGAGGAAGACGCAGACCAGCGCCTTGTAGTCGGTGGCGGTCTGCGCGGCCGCCTCGCCGATCGACGCCAGCGTCAGCGCCCATGGTGCGGCGCCGGCAGCGAGCGAAAGTGCCGAGGCACGTTGCAGGAAAGCACGACGGGATGCGGAGTGGCGCACGGCGGTCTCCTATTTCTGGACGAGGTAGGCCGGCGCGGCAAGCACCAGCAGCAACGCGGCGCCGATGCGCGCCGAAGTGCCGAGCGGGGTCGCCGTCGGCATCGTCGCCAGCGCCGCGGCGAATTCGTCGAGTGTCGCGGCATCGACCTGCCCGCCAGCGAGCACGAGATTGATCTCGTCGAGCAGCGCGCGCGGCTGCGCGGCCAGCGGCACAAGGCTGGCATAGTCGGCGCGGATGTCGCTGGTGGCCAGATTGGCGATCGCACCCTGCATGAAGTTGATGTAGCCGGACACCGAGGTTTCGGTGGCGATCTGGAATTCCGGCGCGACCAGCCCGGCATCCGCGATGGCCGTGCCTGGCGGCACGTAGCCGGGGCGGAAGAAATTGAATACCGACGTCGCGCGCAGCGGGCTTTGGCCCAGTCGCGTGGCCGGATCGGAGAGATCGCCCAGCCGCCACTTGCCGCTGATCGACGTGGCACCGAAGGCGCGGGCCCAGCCCAGGAAGCGCAGCACCGGCTCGCGCAGCTTGCCGAACGACGGATCGGCGGCGGCCGTCAGGTCGCGCGCTTCGGCATCGAGCAGCACGGCGCGCAAGGTGGCGGCGAGGTCGCCGCGCACGCCCTTGCCGTTGTCGACGAAGGCGGCGGCGACGCGCGCGACGTAGGCCGGCGACGGATTGCTGGTCACCAGCCGCTGGATCAACTGCCGGCCGATGAAGGGCGGCACGTTGGGATGATGGAAGATCGCGTCGAGCGCGATGTCGAGCGCCGTATCGGCATCGACGCCGGCCGCGATCACGGTGCCCAGAAAGCGCTTCTCGCCGGTCTCGTAGCGGCGCCGCACATTGCTCATCGGCCGCCGATGCACGTCCGCCGGCAGCGGCGTCGTCAGCCCCGAACGGTCGAGGTCCCACCCGGTGAACACGCGCGCCAGTCCGGCGATGTCGGCCTGGTCATAGGTTTCCACCGGCGCGCCGTCGACCTGCACCGGTGTGCCGTCCATCTCGAGTTCGACCAGCCCGATGCTGAACAATTGCAGCAGCTCGCGGGCATAGTTTTCGTCGGGCTGGCTGCCGGTCGCGGGATCGGCGCGCGAACTGCCGCGGTAGGTCAGGTAGATGCCCATCGCCGTGCTGCGCGTGATCGCTTCGATCAGGGTGCGGTAGTTGCCGAAGGCATGCGTGGTCAGCAGATCGACGTAGTTCGCGACGCAGAAGGCGCGCCAAGGGGCGCCGCTGATGCCGAGCGCCGATACGACGAAGATTTCCGACAAGGCGAGCGCGACGCGCTGGCGCAGGCCGTCCGTGCCGCCGATCAGCGCGCGCCAGAGCGTTGCGTCGAGACCGGCGAACGAATTGCGGAATTCCTCGGCGCCATAACCGCTGGCGAGCAGCCAGTCGAAGTGGCTGGCCGCAACGGGCCGTGCCATCTGGGCGTCGAGCCACGCCGCGTAGGGCTGACCGGTCAGCGCATGGATGTCGCCGTGCGTGGCGCCGGGGGTGGCCTGGAGAAGGAAGCGGGCAGCCTGTTGCGGTGTCTGGGCCAGGTCGATGCGGTTGCTTTGCGGCGCCATCGTGTTGCTCCTCACCAAGCGTGATGGGAGGCGACGTTACGCGCCGGGCCGTGACAGGCCTGCAAGCAATTGTGAGCGACTGTAATCCGCTATCGCCGCATCCGGTCAGCCGTGGAGGACGCCCGCCAGGCGCTCGCGCACCGACAGCACCTTGCCGGCATAGCGGGCATCGGGATCGTTCGGCGCGCCGGCGTAGAACTGCAGGCCGGCGTTGAGCGAGCCGCCGCGCCGGATCGTCTCGCGCAGCACTTGCGAGCCGACGCGGATGTTGGTGCCGGCATCGAACAGGGCCAGCGCATCGGCGTCGCGGCCGGCCTTGGCAAGATGGTATTGCGGCATCACCTGCATCAGGCCCTGCGCGCCGGCGACGCTCTCGGCCAACGGGTTGAAGCCCGATTCGACGGCCATGACCGAAAGGATCAGCAACGGGTCGAGGCCGATTTCGCTGCCGACGCGGTGCGCGGCTTGCACCATGGCGCCGACGCCGGCCTCCGACACGCGATAGCGGCGCGCCAGGTAGCCGGCCAGCCGCTCGACCTGCGCGTTCGTCGGCGCGGCGTCGGGTTCCGCCGCCAGTGCGCCAAGGTTGACCAGATCGTCGCCTGGCGGCACCTCGGCAGCAGCAGCAACGGGCAAGGCATCGCCGATGACATCGGCGGGCAGTTGCGGCCGCAGGAATGCGGTGGCCGTGAAGAAGGCAAGCACCAGGGCCAGGGTGCGGGTGGCTTGGGCGGCATGTGGCGCGGTGCCGCGAAGAAGATCGTACAGATGCGTCATGCTTCCTCCTGTTTCGGTCTGGCGCGCGCAAAATGCGGACTTGACGTGCCGAAAGCGGTTTCGGCGGCGCAGCGCAGGGGGTTCGAAATCCGCGAGAGAAGTGGGTTCGCGGTGGCGGCAGGGTGCCGTCCGGATAGAGAGCGGGGCGAATTTGAACCCGATCCGCAGACCGAAAGTAGGTCGAGCGCTCTACCCAATATCGCCCGGCGCGCGTAAGGTATTGTTTTTACAGAAAGCTATTGCAATGAATGCGCCCAATCCCTCGCCCTGGCGGCGCCGCGTCTGGCTGCTGCTGTTGCTCGTCGGCATCGCGGCCGGCGTGTTTTTCTGGCTCGGCAGGCCCAAGCCGCTTGCCGTGCTGGTGCACGAGGTGACGCGCGGGCCGGTCGAGGCCAGCGTCGTCAATACGCGGGCGGGCACGGTCGAAGCCTGCCAGCGCACCAAGCTGTCGACGACCATGGGTGGGCGCATCGAGTTCCTCGGCGTCAAGGAAGGCGACCGCGTGGAGAAGGGCCAACTGCTGATGAAGCTGTGGAACGACGACCAGCGTGCCGCGCAGGTGGTCACCGAAGCGCAACGGGAGTCCTCGCAGCGTCGCGTCAAGGAAGTGTGCACGGCCGCGGCGGCGGCGACCCGCGAGGCCGAGCGGCAGAGTGCGCTGCGCGCCAAAGGCTTCATTTCGGAAGCGCGCGAGGATGCCGCCCGCTCGGAGGCCGAGACCCGCCGTGCCGGTTGCGAGACGGCGAAGGCCGATGTGATGCAGGCCGACGCACGCATCAAGCTCTCGCGCGCCGAGCAGGGCCGCACGGTGCTCTATGCGCCGTTTGCTGGCACGGTGGCGAAGATCGTCGGCGAGCTGGGCGAATATTCGACGCCCTCGCCGCCCGGCGTGCCGACGCCACCGGCGATCGACCTGATCGACGAATCCTGCCTCTACGTCAAGGCGCCGATGGATGAAGTCGATGCGCCGAAAATCCGCCCCGGCCTGAGCGCACGCATCACCCTCGATGCGCTGCCCGGCAAGCCGATGCCCGGCCGCGTCAAGCGGGTCGCGCCGTACGTATCGGCGGTGGAGAAGCAGGCGCGTACGGTCGACGTCGATGTCGATTTCGCCGACGCAAACTACAGTGGTGGCGGCACGGCGGTCTTGCTCGTCGGCTACAGCGCCGATGTCGAAATCGTCCTCGACACGCATGCCGACACCGTGCGCGTGCCGACCGCAGCGCTGCTTGAAGGCAGCAAGGTCATGCTGCTCGGCGCCGACGGCCTGCTCGTCGAACGCAAGGTCAAGCCCGGCCTCGCCAACTGGGAATACACCGAGATCGTCGATGGACTCGCCGCCGGCGATCTCGTCGTCACCTCGCTCGATCGTCCCGGCGTCAAGGCCGGCGCGCTCGCCGCGCGCGAAGAAAAGAAGTAGGCCGTCCATGGCGGCACTGATCGAACTGGCCGGCATCGAGCGGACGTTCCATCTCGGCGACGGCACGGTGCACGCACTCGCGCGCGTCGACCTCGCCGTCGAGCCGGGCGAGTACGTCGCCATCATGGGGCCGTCCGGCTCGGGCAAGTCGACGCTGCTCAATCTGCTGGGCCTGCTCGACCGCCCGAATGCCGGCACCTACCGGCTCGAAGGCCGCGATGTCACGACGCTCGACCCGGACGAACAGGCGCAGGTGCGCAGCCGGCGCATCGGCTTCGTGTTCCAGAGCTTTCACCTGGTGCCGCGGCTCACCGCCGCCGAGAACATCGCGCTGCCGATGATGCTGGCCGGCATCGCGCCGGCCGAACGCGCGCGCCGCGTGGCGCAGGCGCTGAAGGATTTCGGCCTCGATGCGCGCGCCGACCATCGCCCCGACCAGCTTTCCGGCGGCCAGCGCCAGCGCGTCGCCATCGCCCGCGCCACCATCATGCAGCCGGCATTGCTGCTGGCCGACGAGCCGACCGGCAACCTCGACCGCGCCACCGGCGACGACGTGATCAACCTGCTGGAAGCGCTCAACCAGCGCGGCATGACGCTGATCGTGGTCACCCACGACCAGAAGATCGGCAGCCGTGCGCGACGGCAGTTGATGATGGAAGACGGAGAGCTGCGGCACGATTCGCTGCGCGACGGCGCGCTGCCGGCGGCCTGATGCGCAGCGCCGACATCCTGCGCTTCGCCCGCGATGCCGCGACCGGCTACCCGTTGCGCACTTCGCTCTCGGTGCTGGCGATGGCCATCGGCGTTGCCGCCGTGGTGGTGCTGACCGCGCTCGGCGACGGCGCGCGGCGTTACGTGGTCGAGCAGTTCTCGGCGCTGGGCAGCAACCTGGTGATCGTCCTGCCGGGGCGCTCGGCCACCGGCGGCTTCAGCCCGGCCAATGCGGTGACCACCACGCCGCGCGACCTCACGGTCGACGATGCCTTCGCCCTGACCCGCCAGCCTTCGGTGCGGCGCGTGGCGCCGCTGGCGGTGGGCAATTCGGAAATCAACGCCAACGGGCGCCTGCGGGAAGTCGTGGTGGCCGGCACGACCTCGACCTATCTCGACATCCGCAGTTTCAACATGGCGCAGGGCGCCTTCCTGCCCGAGGCCGACTGGAACCGCGGCGCGCCGGTGGCCGTGATCGGGTCGAAGATCAAGCAGGAAATCTTCGGCGCCGCGCCGGCCGTGGGCGAACTGGTGCGGCTGGGCGACCGGCGCCTGCGCATCGTCGGCGTGCTGAAGTCGGTGGGGCAGGGCCTGGGCATGAACACCGACGAGGTGGTCTTCGTTCCGGTCAGCGTGGCGCAGAACATGTTCAATTCCAACACCCTGTTCCGCGTCCTGATCGAAGCCCGCAGCCGCGGCGAGATCGAGGCCGTCAAGCAGGAGGCGGCGGCCGTGCTCAAGGCGCGCCACGGCGGCGAGGAAGACATCACGGTGATCACCCAGGACGCCGTGCTTGCCACCTTCGACAAGCTGCTGCGCGCGCTGACCGCCGCGGTGGCCGGCATCGCCGCGATCAGCCTGGCCGTGGCCGGCATCCTGGTGATGAACGTGATGCTGGTGGCGGTGACCCAGCGCACCGGCGAGATCGGCCTGCTCAAGGCGCTCGGCGCGCGCGGCGCGACGATCCGCAATGCCTTCATGGCCGAGGCGGCGATGCTGTCGCTGGTCGGCGCCTTCACCGGCTACGGCCTCGGCCTTCTCGGCGCCTTCGTGCTGCGCCGGATGTACCCGGTGTTTCCCGCCTACCCGCCGGACTGGGCGGTGATCGCCGCGCTGGGCACCGCGCTGGGCACCGGCCTGCTGTTCGGCATCATGCCGGCACGCCGCGCGGCCCGGCTCGATCCGGTGCAGGCGTTGATGAAGCATTGAGATGAAAACCGCTACGCCATTTCGGCTGGTGCGGGATCGGGAGGGCGGGGCGTTCTGCTCCGCTCATGTCACCCGTTGGCGCCCTGCGGGCGCCGTCTCCTTCTTTACTTCGCTGCGCAGAACACCCCACCCTCCCGATCCGGTGACGGTGTCGGGGTTTTGCGGTTGCAAGGCGCAGACGTATCCCGCCGGGGGTGGCGGGTGGTCGACGCAGCGAGGTAAAGGAGGAGAGTCGGGCGTAGCCCGGCTCGGGGGACACGAGCAGCGACGGCCACCCGCCTCCCTTGGCGTGCGCAGGCCTCAGAACTACCGCACTTTTCATTCCGCGGCACCAATGGCCACCTAACATGGTCATCGCCGACTCACTCACCCTCGCCATCCGCGCCATCGCCGCGCAGCGCCTGCGCAGCTTCCTGACCCTGCTCGGCATCGCCGTCGGCATCGCCGCGGTGATCCTGCTGACCTCGATCGGCGAGGGCATCCATCGCTACGTGCTGGCCGAGTTCACCCAGTTCGGCACCAACGTCGTCGGCGTCCATCCGGGCAAGACGAAAACCGGCGGCGGCGCGCTGTCGGGCCTGCCGAGCAGCGCGCGGCCGCTGTCGCTGGACGATGCCGAGGCCCTGAAGCGCCTGCCCAACGTGGTCGCCGTGACCCCCAGCGTCTGGGGCAACGCCGAAGTCAATGGCAACGGCCGGGTGCGCCGCGTCTCGGTCTATGGCGTCGGCCCCGGCATGCTGCAGGTATTCAAGGGCAAGGTCAGGAGCGGCCAGTTCCTGCCCGAGGAAGAGGCCGGCAGCGCGCGCGCGCAGGTGGTGCTCGGGCCGAAGCTGAAGAACGAACTGTTCGGCAGCGAAAACGCCCTTGGCGCGCGGGTGCGCGTCGGCGGCCTGCAGTTCCGCGTGATCGGCATCATGGAGCCCAAGGGCCAGTTCCTCGGCATCGACCTCGACGACACCGCCTTCATCCCCGCGGCGCGCGCCCTGGAATTGTTCAACCGCGAAGGCCTCAACGAAATCAACGTCGCCGCCGCCGAAGGCGTACCCGCCGCCAGCGTGGTGGCCGCGATCAAGGACGTGATGATCGCGCGCCACGGCCGCGAGGACGTCACCATCATCAGCCAGGAGGAAATGCTGGACACGCTGTCCGGCATCCTCGACGTGCTGACCATGGCGGTCGGCGCGCTGGGCGGGATTTCGCTGCTGGTGGGCGGCGTCGGCATCGTCACCATCATGACCATCGCCGTCACCGAACGCACCAACGAAATCGGGCTGATGGTCGCGCTCGGCGCCCGGCGCCGGACCATCCTCGGCCTCTTCCTCGGCGAGGCCGTGGCGCTGGCGGCGATCGGCGGCCTGCTCGGCCTGCTGCTCGGCATCGGTCTGGCGCAACTGATCGGCCTTTTCTTCCCGGCCCTGCCGGTACATACGCCCCTGGCCTTCGTGCTGCTGGCCGAGGCGCTGGCCGCCGCCATCGGCCTGGCCGCCGGCGTGCTGCCGGCGCGGCGCGCGGCGCTGCTGGATCCGGTGGAGGCGCTGCGGACGGAGTGATGCGAAATCGGGTGCCGCCGGCACAGCGCCCGGGCCGCGCCGACAGTGATCGCCGCCTGCCTTGCCGTATCGCCGGCGCCGACTTTTGTCGCCCTGTAAGGAATCGACGACCTGCACCGACCATGAACCATCAATGATCATGCCCCGGCCCCCGATGCGCGACACCTGCCCGCTGCTCGACCCACATTCGCCCCAGGAGAAACCATGCACGAACTCGTAAAGGACTATTACGGCAAGCAGCTTGCCGGCACCGCCGACCTCAAGACCAGTGCCTGCTGCGATGCCTCCGGCGTGCCGGGCTGGCTCAAGCCGCTGCTGGCGCGCATCCACCCCGAGGTGCTGGAGCGCTACTACGGCTGCGGCCTGGTGGCGCCGCCGCTCCTGGCCGGTTGCCGCGTGCTCGACCTCGGCAGCGGTTCCGGGCGCGACGTGTATGCGCTGGCGCAGCTGGTGGGAGCGCAGGGCGAAGTGGTCGGCGTGGACATGACCGACGAGCAGCTCGACGTGGCGGCCAGGCACCGCGCCTGGCATGCCGAGCGCTTCGGCTATGCCAACGTGCGCTTCCTGCACGGCTACATCGAGCGCCTCGACGAACTCGACCTGGCGCCCGCCAGCTTCGACGTCATCGTCTCGAATTGCGTAGTGAACCTGTCGCCCGACAAGGAAGCGGTATTGCGCGGTGTGCAGCGCCTGCTCAAGCCCGGCGGCGAGTTCTATTTCTCCGACGTGTATGCCGACCGGCGCGTGCCGGAAGCCGTCCGGAACGACCCGGTGCTGTATGGCGAATGCCTGGGCGGCGCGCTGTACTGGAACGACTTCCTCGGCCTCGCGCAGCAGGCGGGTTTTGCCGACCCGCGCCTGGTGGAAGACCGGCCGCTGGCGGTCACCGACCCCGAAC
>JBGARB010000127.1:0-4580 GCA_044230495.1 Rhodocyclaceae bacterium | reverse complement strand
TTGCCTGAAATCAAGGTCGCGCGGTCGCATCGCCGCCTACAATCCGCGCCACCATGATCGTTTTCGACAACGTTGCCAAGACCTTTCGCCGCGTCCGCGTGCTCGACGGCATCACGCTGTCGATGCAAAGCGGCGAGCGCGTCGCCCTCATCGGCTCGAACGGCGCCGGCAAGACCACGCTGATCCGCTGCCTGCTCGGCGAATACGTGCACACCGGCACGGTGAGCATCGACGGCCGCTCGCCGCGCACCGAACGCACGGCGGTGCTCGGTGCCGTCGGCTTCGTGCCGCAACTGCCGCCGCCGCTCAAGATGCCGGTGGCGCAGCTGGTGGAGTTCTCCGCCGCGCTGTGCGGCAGCGATCCCGCGCGCATCAAGGCGCTGGCGGCGCGGCTCGGCCTCGATGTCGATGGCATTTCCACGCGGCCCTTCGTGCGCCTGTCCGGCGGCATGAAGCAGAAGCTGCTGATCGCCATCGCGCTGGGGCGCGACGCGCGCGTGCTGGTGCTCGACGAGCCGGCCGCCAACCTCGACCCCGAGGCGCGCAAGATCTTCTTCGAGCTGCTCGCCGAGCGCGCCGAATCGGCGACGATGCTGATCTCCAGCCACCGCCTCAACGAAGTGTCGACGCTGGTCAATCGCGTCGTCGAACTGGACATGGGCAAGGTCGTGCTCGACGATCGCGTCGCCGACGACGTGTCGCTGTCCGGCGTGCTCGCCTGTCGCATCCGCGTCAAGCGCCGCGAGCCGGCCTTCGAGAAGGCAATGGCCGGCTGGGCCTTCCGCGGCGATGCCGACAGCCTCGTCTGGCAGGGCGAAGTCGCCGGGCCGGATCGCCTGCGCTTCCTCGGCATGACCTCGCGCTACGTCGCGCTGATCGCCGAACTGTCGCTTGCCGAAGAGACGGAGGCCGCATGATCGCGCGCCGGCAATTCCTCATCGCCGGTGCGGCGCTGCCGTGGCTGCTCGCCGGGTGCGGGCGCAAGGGCGACTGGCCCGACGGCATGGCGCCGATCGTCTGGGATCGCGACACCTGCGTGCGCTGCAAGATGGTGATCTCCGATCGCCGCTTCGCCGCACAGGCCGCCGGCGGCGACAGGCGCAACGTGCTCAGGTTCGACGACGTCGGCTGCCTCGTCTTCTGGCTGCGCGACCATGCCGCCGACATGCCCTGGCTCGCCGCGGCGGACACGCGGCTGTGGGTGGCGGACGTCGCCAACGCCGGCGAGCGCATCGCCTGGCACGATCCGCGCGCCGCGCATTACGTCACGCGCACCTCGCCCATGGGCTACAACTTCGGCGCCGTGGCGCATCCGCAGGCCGGCAGCGTGGATTTCGCCACGATGCGCGAGCACGTGCTGGCAAGGGGACGCTGATGAAACAGCTCTGGCTCACCGCGAAGCTGGATATCGTCGAATCGCTGCGCTCGCGCTGGTTCCTCATCTACTCGCTGGTGTTCGGCGGCATCGTCGCGCTGCTGTTCCTCTTCGGCCTCACCGAATCCCGCGTGCTCGGCTTCATCGGCCTGTCGCGCCTGCTCGTCACCTACATCCAGCTGACGATGGCGATCCTGCCGATCTTCGTCCTCATCACCACCGTGCGTTCCGTCGCCGGCGACCGCGAGGCCGGCGTCTTCGAGTATCTGCTGTCGCTGCCGGTGGGTTTGGGCGCGTGGTTCTGGGGTCGCATCCTCGGCCGCTACGTGATGATCTTCGCGCCGGTGTTCGTCGCCATGCTCGCCGCCGTGGGCTGGGCGCTGGTGCGCGGCATCGAGGTGCCGTGGGGCATGTTCGGCTACTACACCGCGCTGCTCGGCGCGCTGTCGGCGTGCTTCCTTGGCATCGGCATGCTGATCTCGGCGCTGGCGCGCAGCACCGACATGGCGCAGGGCGCGGCCTTCCTCGTCTGGCTGGCGCTGCTGCTGTTCCTCGACCTGATCCTCCTTGGCGTCATGATCCAGGGCCGCATCGCGCCCGAAACGGCGGTCGCCATCGCGCTCGCCAATCCGCTGCAGGTCTTCCGCACTGCGGCGCTGTCGCTGTTCGACCCGCAGCTCATCGTGCTCGGGCCGTCCGCGTTCGTGATCCTCGATGCCTTCGGCGCGCTGGGCTTCCAGGTCTTCGCACTGGCCTACCCGACGCTGCTCGGGCTGATCTGCGCCGTGGCGGGGTACATGATCTTCAAGCGGGGCGACTTGCCTTGACGCGGCAAACTACAGTGGTGGCGGCACGGCGCTTGGCGGCGGTACTGGCCTTTGCTTTGTGCGCCGCCGCCGCGCATGCCGAAGTCACCCGCGCGGATGCGCTGTGGGCAGAGACGCTGGCCGACCCGAAGGGCAAGCCGATGGCGCTGGCGCACTACCGCGGCAAGCCGCTGCTGGTGAATTTCTGGGCGCGCTGGTGCGCGCCGTGCCGCAAGGAAATCCCCGAGCTGCAACGCGCGCACGATGCGCTGGCCGCCAAGGGCCTGGTCGTCCTCGGTATCGGGCTGGAGACCTCGGGCGAGGCCGTGGCCGAGTTCGCCCGCGCCTACGAGATGACCTACCCGCTGCTGCTCGTCGGCCATCGCGGGCCCGAGCTGTTGCAGGCGCTGGGCAATCCGCCCGCCGGATTGCCGTTCACGATCGCCGTCGCGCGCGACGGACGCATCGTCGCCAGGAAGCTCGGCGTCATGAAGCCCGCCGATATCGATGCGGCCGCCGCCGCCGCTTTGGAGTAATCCGATGCCACCGCCCATGGAACCGACGCTCGCCGCATTCCCCAACCCGGTGTTGCGCTATTTCGTCGCCACCCGGCCGCCCTTCCTGTCCGTCACCTTCGTCGGCTGCCTGCTTGGCCTGGCCACCGCGGCCGGCAGCGGCACGCCGGTCAGCCCGCTGCTGGCGACGCTGACGATGTTCTTCGCGCTCGTCGCGCATGCCGGCGCCAACGTCATCAACGATTACTACGACGCCCGTTCCGGATGCGATGCCGCCAACGACGCGCGCGTGTTTCCCTTCACGGGCGGCAGCCGCTTCATCCAGAACGGCGTGCTCAGCGAAGAGGCCATGGGACGCTTCGGCTATGCGCTGCTCGTCACCGTGATCCCCGCCGGTCTGTATCTGACTGCCGTCAGCGCGCCGGGCCTGATCGCCATCGGCATGGCCGGGCTCATCGTCGGCTGGGCCTACTCGGCGCCGCCGTTCAAGCTGCAGGCGCATGGCCTGGGCGAATTCGGCATCACCGCCGCGTGGCTGCTGATCGTCGTCGGCAGCGATTTCGTGCAGCGGCGCGGCTTCGATTTCATGCCCGTCGCCGCCGGCCTCGGTTATGCGCTGCTGGTCGCCAACGTGCTCTACATCAACCAGTTTCCCGACGTGAAGGCCGATGCCGGCGCCGGCAAGAACACCATGGTGGTGCGCCTCGGCGTCGCCGCCGCGCGCTGGGGCTACGTGGCGATCGCCGTGCTGGCCTTCGGCTGGCCGCTGCTCATGGTGCTGCTCGGCCACCTGCCGCTGCTCGCCCTGCTGTCCCTGTTGCCGGCCGCCGCCAGCATCGGCGCCGCGCGCCAGCTCTGGGCCCATGCCGACCGGCCGGCGGAACTCACGCCGGCGCTCAAGCTGACCATCCTCGCCGCGAGCACCCACGGCCTGCTGCTCGCCATCGTGCTGGTCCTGCCGTGGAGCCGCCCCGTCTGAGCCTTGCCGCCGGCGTAGCGCAATGAACGCACGCATTGCCCGGCGCCTGGGCATCGTCCTGCTGGCCTGGCTGGCCCTGCCGGCGCTGGCGGCCTCGCTCCAGGCGCAGATCGACGCCACCCCGGCCGGCGGCACGCTGCGCCTGCCAGCGGGCTCCTACGTCGGCCCGGTGACCATCAACAAGCCGATGACCCTCGACGGCGGCGGCAAGGCGCTGGTGCTGGGCAGCGGCAAGGGCACGGTGCTCTCCGTGGCGGCGAGCGGCGTCACCCTGCGCGGCCTGCGCCTGACCGGCAGCGGCGAATCGCACGACAGCGTCGACGCCGGGATCCTGGTCGAAGGCGACGACCACCGCATCGAGGACAACGTGCTCGAGGACGTGCTGTTCGGCATCCACCTCAAGCAGGTCAACCGCTCGCGCGTCACCGGCAACCGGGTCACCGGCAAGAAGCTCGAGCAGGGCATGCGCGGCGACGCCATCCGCCTCTGGAACAGCCGCAACAACCTGGTCGAGGGCAACCGCTTCAGCCGCGGCCGCGACCTCACCTTCGCCAATTCGCCCGACAACCGCATCGCCGGCAATCGCTTCGAGGATGGCCGCTACGGCATGCACATCATCTTCTCGCCGCGCCTGCTGGTCGAGAACAACCACCTGAGCCACACCGGCACCGGCATCATCGTGCTCTATTCGCCCGACCTGGTGCTGCGCGGCAACCACGTCGCCCACGCCCTGACCGGCGGCGGCGCCGGCATCGTGTTCAAGGAAAGCAACGACGCGCTGGTCGAGAACAACGAGGTGCTGCACTGCTCGGTCGGCCTGCGCGCCGACGCGCCGCCCGAATCCGTGGGCAGGCTGACGGTGCGCAAGAACCGCTTCGCGCACAACATCATCGGCCTGTTCTTCT
>JBGARB010000044.1:0-35025 GCA_044230495.1 Rhodocyclaceae bacterium | reverse complement strand
CGAGCAGCAGATCCAGGGCATCGAGAAGCAGCGCGTCGATGCCTACGGCCGGCTCTCCGAGCAGGTCACGTCGCTGGCCGCGGCGCAGGATGCGCTGCGCGCCGAGACCGGCAACCTCGTCAAGGCGCTGCGTGCGCCGCACACGCGCGGACGTTGGGGCGAGCTGCAGTTGCGCCGCGTCGTCGAGATGGCCGGCATGCTCGACCACTGCGATTTCTTCGAGCAGGAAAGCACCAACACCGATGACGGCCGCCTGCGACCCGACCTCATCGTGCGACTGCCCGGCGGGAAGAACATCGTCGTCGACGCCAAGGCGCCGCTCGCCGCCTACCTCGACGCGCTCGAGACGAACGACGACGAGGTCAAGCGGCGCAAGCTCGCCGATCACGCCCGGCACGTGCGCGACCACCTCAGGAAGCTCGGCCAGAAGGCGTACTGGGAGCAGTTCCAGCCATCGCCGGACTTTGTCGTGCTGTTCCTGCCCGGCGAGATGTTCTACTCGGCGGCGCTCGAGGCCGACCCCTCGCTCATCGAGGCCGGCGTCGAGTCGCGCGTCATCCTCGCCACGCCGACGACGCTGATCGCGCTCTTGCGCGCCGTGGCCTACGGCTGGACGCAGCAGGCGCTGACCGAAAACGCCGAGCGCATCAGCGCGTTGGGCCGCGAGTTGTACGAACGCATCGCCGTGCTGGCCGAACATTGGGGCCGCGTCGGCAAGAACCTCGGCGAAGCGGTGGGCGCCTACAACAAGTCCGTCGCGTCGCTGGAAACCCGCGTGCTGGTCAGCGCACGCCGGTTCCGCGACCTCAAGGCGGCCACCGAAGACAAGGACATCCCCGACCTGTCGCCGGTCGAGGTGCTGCCGCGCGAAACGCAGGCGCCCGAAATGCTGCCTGCGCCGGCGTCCGGCGACAAGCTCACGCCATGAGCCTGGCGGTCGCCACACTGGCATCTCCCAACCAGGAGAACGCCATGCCCACCGCCGAATTCGCCGACCGCTTCGTCTTCATCGCCACTGCCTGCCTGTGCGCCATCGGCGCGCTGCTGCTGCCGCTGGCCGGATGAAGGCGCGACACCCTTGGTCGCGCGGCACGCAGCGCCGTGCCACCACCACTGTAGTTTGATGGGCCGCGCATGAGGCAGCGCCTGCCGCTTGCCGACGTGCCCGGCGGGCCGGATTTCGTCGTGCTCTGTCCGAGCGCCCGCCATGCCGCGGCGCTGCGCCGCGCCCATGGCGCCTTGCAGGCCGCTCGCGGGGTTTTCGTCGCACCGCCCTTGCACGGCGCCACGCCCGCACAGTGGCTCGATCATCTGGTCTCGGCCGCCCTGTTGCGCGGCGAGGTGCCGCCTGCGGCGGCGCCGGCACTGGTGCTGTCGCGGGCGCAGGAACGCTGCCTGTGGGAGCAGGCCATCGCCGCCGACGATGCCGCCAGCGGCGCGCTGTTCGATGTCGCCGGGCTGGCGCAGGCCGCCATGGATGCCGAGCGCATCCGCGTGCTGTGGCGCATCGACGTGCCCGATGCGTTCGCCGGCGAGGAGTACCAGGCCTTCCTGCGCTGGTGCGCGCGCGTCGAGGCCGAATGCCGACGGCTGGGTGCGGCCACCGCGGTCGACACCTTGTTGTGGCGCATCGAATGCGTGGCGCGCGGCGTGCGCGGACTGCCCGCGCGCGTCGGCGTCTGCGGTTTCGTGTCGGCCGACGCGACACTCGAGCGCCTATTGCGCGTGCTGGCCGCGCGCGGCGTGGACATCGTGGACATCGAGCCGGCCGGCGTTGCCGCCAGCGACGCGCGCGCGGTGGCCTGCGACGATGCCGAGGGCGAGATCGCGGCCGCGGCGGCATGGGCCGCGCGACACCTGGCGGCACGCCCGCAGGCGCGCCTTTGCATCGGCGTCGCCGATCTGCCCAGGCATCGCGCATCGATCGAGCTGGCCCTCGACAGGGCCCTGCATCCGCTCGCCATCGGCGCGGCGCAGGCGCAGATGCCGCGCGACTACGCCTTCGCGGACGGCCAGCCGCTCGCGGGCACGCCGACCGTCGACACCGCCATCGCGTTATTGGCCATTGCCGTGCGCCCGCAGCGCGTGCCGCTCGGCCAGTGGGGACGGCTGCTGTGCGGCCCCGGCTGGTCGGCCGATGTCGGCGAAGCCGACGCGCGCGCGCAGTTCGATGCCTGGCTGCGCCAGCATCTGGTCGGCGAGCCCGGCGTGCAGCGCATGCGCAAGGCACTGGCGCGCAGCCCGCAGGCCGGGCATCTGCCGGAGCTTGCCGCCGCGCTCGCCGCGCTCGGCGAGTTTGCGGCGGCGACTGCGCGTCGCCTGCCGTCGGACTGGGGTGCCGCGTTCCCGGTGCTCCTGACGCAACTCGGCTGGCCGGGCGAGCGCCCGGCGGGCACCCTCGAGCGCGAACAGGCGGTGGCCTTCGCCGACGAGTGCGCGACGCTGGCGACGCTCGATGGCGTGCTCGGCCGTATCCATGCCGCCACGGCCCTGCGCCTGTTGCAACAGGCGTGCCGCGAGCGGCGCAGCGAGTCCCGTTCGGCGACGGCACGGCTGTTCGTCTGCGACATTGAGGACGTGCCGCCCGAGCCGTTGGACGGATTGTGGGTCATGGGCCTGAACGAATCGGCATGGCCGCCGCCAGCGCGTTCGCCGGCGCTGTTGCCGGCGGCGATCGTGCGCGCCGCCGGCGTTCCCGACGCGCGGGGCGATCTGCTCGCCGATGCGGCATCCCGGCTCCTGGCGCGCTGGCGGGCTGTGGCATGCGAATCGCGTCTTTCGTGGGCGCGGCGCGAAGACGAGCGCGAATTGGCACCCAGCCCGCTGCTCGCCGCCTTGCCAACGGACGATGCGCCTGCCATCGGCATGCCGCTTGCCATGGCGCCACGCGAATCGCTGCTCGATGACCGTGCGCCACCGATGACAGATGACGAAATCGCCGCGCTGCGCGGCGGCACCGCGCTGCTGGCGGCGCAGGCGAGCTGCCCGGCGTGGGCCTTCCATCGTCATCGGCTCGGCGCACTTGCGCTGGCCCAGCCGTCGGCGGGACTGGACGCGCGGGCGCGCGGCGGCATCCTGCATGCGGCGCTCGAAGCCTTCTGGCGCGGCCGCGGTCACGCGGCACTGCGGGCGATGTCGCCGGCCGCACGCGCCGCGGCGCTGGATGCGGCCATCGCCGAAGCGCTGCAGGCACACGCGCACCATGCTGCCGAGCCGGTATCGCGTCGGCTGATGGCGTTAGAGGCGCGGCGGCTGGCGCGGCTGCTCGACCGCTGGCTGGACATCGAGGCCGCACGCGAGGCGTTCGACGTCGTTGCCTGCGAAGAGCGGCGCACGGTGAAGCTCGGCGGGCTGTCGATCGATGTCATCGTCGATCGCGTCGATGCCCTGGCCGACGGCTCGCTGGCCATCATCGATTACAAGAGCGGGCGCACGCGCGCCGCCGCCGTGTGGGCGCAGCCGCGATTGCTGGAGCCGCAATTGCCGATCTACGCGGCGATCGCCTATGCCGATCGCGCAGTGACTGCCGTGGCGCTGGCGCGCGTGCATGTCGAGTCGCCCGGCTTTGCCGGCGTTGCCGCGGACGATGGCCTGCTGCCCGGCGTGAGGTCGCTGACGGCGCAACGCAGGGCGTTTCGCGAGGCCGATTTTCCCGATTGGGCGGCGTTGCGGCGCACGTGGGCCGAGCGGCTGGCGGCGATTGCCTGCGAAGTGCGCGAGGGCCTTGCCGGCGTGGTCGTCGCCGACGAGAAAGCGCTTGCGTACTGCGAGGTGCTGCCGCTGCTGCGTCTTGCCGAACGGCGCCGCCAATTCGATGCCACGCGCGGGGGCAGCGCATGACGCCAGTCGATCGCCTGGCCGAGGACGCACAGGCCCGCGAGCGCGCACTGGAACTGGCGTCGTTCCTCGTCGAGGCGCCGGCGGGCGCCGGCAAGACCGAGTTGCTGACGCAGCGCTTCCTGCGCCTGCTGACGACCGTGGATGCACCGGAGGAAGTGATCGCGATCACCTTCACGCGCAAGGCGGCGGGCGAGATGCGCCAGCGCATTGTCGCGGCGTTGAGCGCGGCGCGCGACGGCACGCCGGTCGACAAGCCGCATCGCCAGGTGACGCGCGATCTGGCGCTGGCGGCACTGGCGCATGGCGACGCGCGCGACTGGCGGTTGCTGGCGCAGCGCAGCCGGCGCGCCTGCGGCTGACCACCATCGACGCGCTATGCACGTCGCTGGCGCGGCAGATGCCGCTGCTGTCGCGCTGCGGCGCGCAGCCGGCGGTCAGCGAAGATGTGGCACACGCGTATCGGGATGCGGCGCAGCGCACGCTCGATCATCTGGACGATGGCGACGCGCATGCCGACGACATCGCCGCCGTGCTCGACCATCTGGACAACGACGGCGAGCGCCTGGTGCGCCTGCTCGCCGGCATGCTGGCGCGCCGCGACCAGTGGCAGGCGCTGGCGACGATGGCGCAACCGGCACAGGCGGTGCGCGACGTGCTCGGCGAGATCATCGCGGTCACGTTGCAGCGCGCCGTGCGGGCCTGCCCGCCGGATTGGCAGGCGGCATGGATGCCGCTGGCGCGCTTCGCGGCGGCGAATCGCGATGGCGGGCCGCTCGCCGATTGGTGCGAGCCGTTGCCGGCGACGGCCGATGCGCTGCCGCAGTGGCTCGCGCTTGCCGGGCAACTGCTGACCGCGACGGATACGCCGCGCAAGAAAGTGACCAAGAACGACGGCTTCCCGGCCGACAAGGCGCTGGCGTCTGAAAAGTCCGCCATGGAAGCGCTGCTGGCGACGCTCACTCCAGCGCAGGTGGCGGCGCTGGCCGAGGTCCGGCGCTTGCCGCGCAGCATGGACATCGATGCCGCACTGGTCGGCGCGCTGCTGCGCCTGCTGCTGCTGGCGGCGGCCGAGTTGTGGCTGGTGTTCCGCGAGCGCGGCGAAGTCGACTTCGTCGAGCTGTCGGCGCGGGCGATCGCCGCGCTGGGCAACGCCGACGTGCCGACCGACCTGGCACTGCATCTGGACTACCGCATCCGCCACCTGCTGGTCGACGAATTCCAGGACACCAGCCCGACGCAGGTCGAGTTGCTCGCCCGGCTCACTGCCGGCTGGCAGGCGGGCGATGGTCGCACGCTGTTCGTCGTCGGCGATCCCATGCAGTCGATCTACCGTTTTCGTCAGGCGGATGTCGGGCTGTTCCTGCGCGCCGGCGAGTCCGGGATCGGCGGCGTGCCGCTCGAACGGCTCCGGCTGTGGCGCAACAACCGCTCGGACCCCGCCGTGCTGGACTGGATCACGGCGACGTTTCCGGCCGTGTTCCCGGCCGAGGACGACCCCTATCGCGGCGAGATCGCCTATCGCGCGAGTACGCCCACGCGCGATGCGGTGGCCGACGCCGGCGTGCGCGTGACCTGCGTCGTTGCGGCGGCCAATGGCGACGAGGAAGACGGCAGGGCGACCGAGGACGACCTGCCGGACCGCGAGGCGGCTGCGGTGCTGCGGCTGATCGAGGCGGAGTGGCGGGACGATCCGGCGCGCGGCATTGCCGTGCTGGTGCGCTCGCGCGGGCATCTGCCGCCGCTGCTGGCCGCGTTGCGTGCGCATCCGGCCGGCTGGCGCTATGCCGGCGTGGATATCGAACCGCTGGCCGACCGGCCGTGGGTGCAGGACCTGCTTTCGCTGACGCGGGCGCTGCATCATCGGGCCGATCGCGTGCATTGGCTGGCCGTGCTGCGTGCGCCGTGGTGCGGGCTGCGGCTGGCCGACCTGCATGCATTGGCCGCCGATGACCACGTATCGACGCTGTGGGCGCTGATGAACGACGGCGAACGCTGCGCGCGGCTTTCCGCCGACGGCCAGGTGCGGCTGGCGCATGTCCGCGATGTGCTCGGCGAAGCGCTGGCCGGGCAGGGGCGGCAGTCGCGCCGCCGCTGGATCGAGGATGCGTGGCGCGCACTTGCCTGGCGCGCATCGAAACGCTTGATCGTGGCGGCCGCTTCTCGCTCGACACGCTGGCCGACGACATGGCGCAGTTGTATGCGGCGGCCGACACCGGCGCCGACGGCCGGCTGTCGATCATGACGGTGCACAAGGCCAAGGGGCTGGAATTCGACACCGTGATCCTTCCCGGACTCGGTTCGTCGCCGCGGACGGGCGACGCCAGCCTGCTGGCCTGGGACAGCGTGGCCACGGCACGCGGCGAGCGGCTGCTGGTGGCGCCGATGAACCGGCGCGGCGACGACGATGACGGTCCGACGGCCTACGATTTCCTGCAGGGCCTCGAACGTGCGCGGGCGGCGAACGAGGAGGCGCGCGTGCTGTACGTCGGCGCCACGCGGGCGATCCGCCGGCTGCATCTGGTGGGCAGCCTGCGCGTCGACAAGCATGGCGAGGCGAAACCGCGCGGCGCGTCGCCGCTGGCGCGCCTGTGGCCCGTCGTCGGCCATACGGCCGTCATCGACGACGCAGCCGCTGCGGGCGCATCGACCGACGCGTCGTTACTGTCGACGTTCGTCGGGCGGCTCGTGCGCGTGGCGCGGGTGCCGGCCGTGCGCGCCGTCCCGCCCGCACCGCCGCCGGCAGAGGCGCCGGATGAAGTCGATGCTTTCGCTGCGGCCATTGGCACGCTGGTGCATGCGTGTCTGGAGCAGATCGCCGGGCATCTTGACGAATGGCCGGTCGACGGCCTGGTGCAGCGCGAGCCGGCGTTCGCGCGCTGGATGAGCGCGCGCGGCTGGGCGCCGGCGCAGGCCGGGGCCGCGGCGCGCACGGCGACCGCGATGCTGGCGACGACGCTGGCGAGCGAGGCCGGGCGATGGGTGCTGGCGGCGCACGCGGAAGGCGGCGTGGAGGTGGCGCTGGCAAACTACAGTGGTGGTGGCGCGGCGCCTATCCGCGTGGTCGATCGCACCTTCGTCGTCGATGGCGCGCGCTGGATCATCGACTACAAGACGGCACGCGTCGAGGGCGATGCGGCGCGCCATGCGCAGCGCTACCGGGCCCAGCTCGACGGCTACGCCGCGCTGTTCGCGGCCGGCGGGTTGCCGGTGCGCACCGGCGTGCTGTACGTGGCGCACGGAACGCTGGTGGCGTTCGACTAGAATCGGCCGCACTTCAATCCGCCAACGGGAGAACGCGATGTCCACGCAAAAGTACCGACTCGTCACGCGCAGCGATTTCGACGGCCTGGTGTGCGCCGTGCTGCTCAATGAGCTGGAGATGATCGACGACATCAAGTTCGTGCATCCGAAAGACATGCAGGACGGCAAGGTTGAGATCTCCGCGCGCGACATCACCACCAACCTGCCGTTCGTCGATGGCGTGCATCTGGCCTTCGACCACCATCTGTCGGAGACCTTCCGCAATCCGGGCGAGCGGCCCAACCACATCATCTACCCCGACGGGCCGTCGGCCGCGCGCGTGGTGTTCGAGCATTACGGCGGCGCGACGCGCTTTCCGGCCCGCTTCAAGGAGATGATGGCGGCGGTGGACAAGGGCGATGCCGCGCAGTTTTCGCGCGAGGAAATCCTCGACCCGACAGGCTGGGTGCTGCTCAACTACCTGATGGATTCGCGCACCGGCCTGGGCCGCTTCCGCGAATTCCGCATCAGCAACTACCAGTTGATGATGGACCTCATCACCTACTGCCACAATCACGGCATCGAGGACATCCTGCAACTGCCGGACGTGAAGGAGCGCGTCGAGCTGTACTTCGATCACGCCGCGCGCGCCAAGGAGCAGATCCAGCGCTGCACCAAGGTGTACAAGAACCTCGCGGTGCTCGACCTGCGGCACGAGGAGACGATCTTCGCGGTGAACCGTTTCATGATCTACGCGCTGTTCCCGCAGACCAACATCTCGATCCACGTGATGTGGGGCGTGCAGCGCCAGAACACGGTGTTCGCCACCGGCAAGTCGATCCTCGACCGCAGTTCGAAGACGTCGGTCGGCGAGCTGATGCTGAAGTACGGCGGCGGCGGCCACGACGCGGCCGGCACCTGCCAGATCGAGAACGACCACGCCGACAGCGTGTTGCGCGAGCTGATCGAGAAGATCAACGCCGACGGCTGAGCGTCCGGCGACGGGCACGGCGCGCAAGGCGCCGTGCCACCACCACTGTAGTTTCGCGTGCGTTCAGTCGGGAATCGCGCAGACGAATTCCTCGAACTTGCCGCCGGTGGCGGGTGGCAGGCGGCCGTCAAAGCATGTGAAGCGCACGTCGATCTGCGTCAGCGACTGCTGCACGAGCTGGTATTGGCGGACCGGCGCGATGTCGCGATAGCCGGCGAAGCCGACCAGCGGCCAATGCCGCGATCCGTCCGGCAGGCGGACCAGGTTGCGCGTGCGGCCGAGGATTCGCCGCAGGGTGGGCAGGCCGCGACCGCACGGGCAGGGCGGGCCGACTTCGGCATGGTCGCGCAGCTCGTAGCGCAAGAGCGGCTGCGCGAAGCTGTGCAGCGGCGTGGCGATCACGCGACCGATCTCGCCCGGCGCGCAAGGCCTGCCGGCATCGTCGAGCACTTCGACCAGCACCGTGTCGGCATGGATGTGATACAGGCCGCTGTGCGGACACTGCGATGCGATGAAGCCGATTTCGTTGCTGCTGTAGGCATCGGAAACCGGGACGCCGAAGTGGGTCGCGATGCGGTTGCGCAATGCGTCGCCGAGCGTCTCGGCGATGGTGCGGATCTCGCGCAGGCGGGGCAGCGCACGCGGCGGCAAGGCGTCGCACAGCGCGGCCATGTTCGAGGGGTAGTTGAGCAGGTAGTACGGATCGCGCCGGCGCAGCCAGTCGGCCTGCTGCCGGATGTCCGTGTCGATGTTCATCGCATAGCCCGGGCCTGTGTCGAAGAGGCCCGCCGTCGGCCCGCCCCAGTTGTCGGCACCGATCTCCTGGCCCTCGGGCAGGCCGTAGCGCAACGCGCACAAAGTGCCGGACAGGTCGCGTTGGTGCCAGGCATGGTCGCGCAGCAGCAGCGCCTCCCAGACGATCTGATTGAGGCCACTGCGGCGCACGACGACCGGCTCGCCGGTAGAGCCCGAGGTCTTGCTGGTGGTGATGGTGCCGTGCCCGGTCGGCAGGGTCGTGGCGACCAGCGCGTCGCCGGCGTCCTGCAAGCGGCGGCGGGTGAGAATCGGCAGGCGTCGCCAGGCCTCGGCGGTGAGTGGCTGATGGGTTGCGAGGCCGGCCTCGGCAAGCGCGCCGCGATAGGCGGGCACGTTGTGCCGGGCGTGTTCGAGCAGGACTTCCAACTGGCCAAAGACGCCATTCGCCAACGCCTCGCTGGCCAGCCATTGGGTGCTTTCGAGTTGCTGGAACATTGCCCAGCGGGGCAGCACGCCCTGCACTGGCAGCGCCGGAAAACGCAGGCCGGGCAAACCGCTGCGGACCTGCAGGCCCAGCGGCAACTTGTTCAAAGCCGCCAGGCCAGCAGTTCGTCGGCGGCGCGCAGGCGCGCCGACAGCACGCGGGCGATGTTGCGATAGACCTTGAGGCCGATTTCCGGCCGGTTGTGCATGACCTGGTCGGACAGGCGGACCAGCACGCATTCGCTTTCGGCGATGACGCTGGCGCTGCGCGCCTCGTTGTCGGCCAGGGCCATCTCGCCGAAGCTGTCGGTCGAGCCCAGGCGCGCCAGCTCGACTTCACCGCTGGCACCGTTCTTGATGACCCGCGCGTCACCGTTGAGGATGACATACATGTGCTTGCCGGCGGTGCCTTCGCGCACGATCGGGGTACCGACCTGGAAAACGCACTTCTCGGCGCTGCCGAGCAGCTCGGCGATCTCGGCCGGGGTCAGGCCCTGAAAGGCCTTGACATGCTCGGCCAGCCGGAACAGCAGCCGCTGCATGTCGTGGAAGGTGAATTGTTCGCGTACCCAGTTCATCGAAACCTCGCTTCAAACGGTCAAGGCCGCGAGCAAATCCTGCTCGAGCCGAACCAGCGTTGCCGGCGTGCCCAGCCGCGTACCGCTGATCAGGAACACATCCTCGATGCGCTCGCCCAGTGTCGTGATCTTCGCCGTGTGCAGGCGCACGTCGTAGCGCGCGAGGATGACAGCGACATCGAACAGCAGGCCGCGCCGATCGGCGGCGCTGAACATCATGACGTACTGTCCGCCACGTTCGTCGGCACGGATGTCGACGGCGGGCTGGACCGGGAAATGTTTCACCTGGCGCGACAGCCTGGCCACCGGCAGGGGAGCCAGTTCGTCCTTGTGCTGCAGGGCTTCGCCCAACTGGTGTTCGAGCAGCGCGGCGGCATCGCGATCGGCCAGCGGATCGGCGGACAGGAGCACGAAGCTGTCGAGCGCGTAGCCGTGCCGGGTGGTGTGGATGCGGGCGTCGACGATGTTGAAGCCCAGGCGCGCGAACGAGCGGCACAGGCGCGCGAACAGCAGGGGCTGGTCGGCAACGTAGGCCATGACCTGTATGCCGCCGACCTTGGGCAGCAGGCGCGCGCAGACCACCGGTTCCTGCGCCTCGGCGCGATAGTAGAGGTTGCGCGTATGCCAGGCGACGACCTCGGCGTCATGGCGCATGAAATAGGCGGTATCCAGCCGCGACCAGAGGTCGGCCTCGATGTCCGGTCGCAGGCCGCGCAGGCGCAGCAGCCGGCGCGCCTCGTCCTTGCGCTCGGCGACGCCACCGGTTTGCGCCAGAGGCTGTCCCTTGAACAGCGCGCAGGTCATGCGGTACAAGTCCTCGAGCAGCTTGGCCTTCCAGGTGTTCCAGACCTTCGGGCTGGTGCCGCGAATGTCGGCGACGGTGAGCAGGTAGAGCGCGGTCAGCCGGCGAGGATCGCCGACCACGCCGGCAAATGCGGCGATGGTCTCGGGATCGGAGAGATCCTGCTTTTGCGCCACCGACGACATGGTGAGGTGATGTTCGACCAGAAAAACGACCAGCGCCGCGTCCTCGGCGGCGATGCCGTGCGTCGCGCAAAACTGCGCGGCATCGGTCTTGCCCAGTTGCGAGTGGTCGCCGCCGCGCCCCTTGGCGATGTCGTGGAACAACGCGGCGACGTAGAGCAGCCAGTGGTGGTCGAATTCGCTCATCAGCCGCGAACAGAACGGATATTCGTGCGCGAACTCGGACATCGCGAAACGCCGCAGATTGCGGATCACCTGCAGGATGTGCTGGTCGACCGTATAGACGTGGAACAGGTCGTGCTGCATGCGACCGACGATGTCGCCGAACGCCGGCAGGTAACGGCCGAGGATGTTGTACTGGTTCATCCGCCGGAACACGCGGACGAGGTGCGGCTGCCGGAACAGATCGATGAACTGCGCGCGCCGCGCCGGATCGGCGCGAAATGCATCGTCGATCAGGTGGCGGGCCTGCCATAGCGCGCGCTGCGTGCGCGGCGTCAGGCCGGCCAGGTCGGTACGTGCCATCTGCAGGCGGAAACATTCGAACAGGTTGGCCGGATCGCGGTCAAAGATGCCGGCGTCGACGATGTCGAGGCGGTTGCCGACGCTCTGGAAATGATCGTCGATGCGCACGGGGGCCGGATCGGCGTCCGGATCGATGCGTTCGGCCAGCGCTGCCAGCGCCAGTGCATTGAGCAGCGAGACGCGGCGTGCATTGCGGTAATAGCGCTGCATCAGGACCTCGGAGGCGCGCAGGGCACCGTCGGGGACGATGCCCATGCCGGCGGCGACGCGTTCCTGGACATCGAACAACAGGCGTTCTTCGGCACGGCGCGTGAGCAGGTGCAGGTCGATGCGCAGTTCCTTGAGCCGACGTTCGGCCAGCGCCAGCTGGCGGGATTCGGAAAGGCGCAGGACGCCGCTGCTCGCCAGTTGCGACCAGTCGTCGCCAACGCCGGCCGAGCGTGCGCACCAGCGGATCATGTGCAGATCGCGCAGGCCTCCGGGTCCATCCTTGCAGTTGGGCTCGAGGGCGTACGGCGTGTCGTTGTGCCGGGCGTGACGCGCAGCCTGTTCGAGCTGTTTGCCCTTGAAGAACGAGACCGGATCGAGGGCCTGCCGGAATGCCGCGGCAAAGCGCGCGAACAGCGGCTCGTCGCCGCACAGATACCGTGCCTCGAGCAGCGCCGTCTGCACGGTGATGTCGGTACGTGCCACCTCGACACACTGGCCCACCGAACGGACGCTGTGCCCGATGTCGAGTCCGAGGTCCCACAGGGCGTTGAGCAGTTCGCCCATCGGTGCCTCGAGGGCGGCGGCATCGGTGTCGTCGTCGACGAGAAACAGCAGATCGACATCGGAGTACGGAAAAAGCTCGCCGCGACCGTAGCCGCCCACCGCGACCAGCGATGCCCTGGCCGGAAGGGTCGTCCGCTGCCACAGCGTCGTCAGGGTCCGGTCCACCAGATCCGAGCGGCCGGCGAGCATGGCATCGACGTCGCGGTCGGTCGCCCAAGCGCCGGCCAGCCGCAGGTGCCCGTCATCCAGCGCGCGGCGCAATTCGCCCGGCTGGGGAGAGCCACCGTGCGCGTTCATGCCTCAAGCATGAATCTGCACGCCATCCGGGCACGGTGGTGCGCCCGCCGACAACGTCAGGACTTCTACGCCGGTCTGGGTGACGCAAACGGTATGTTCCCACTGCGCCGACAGGCTGCGATCCTTGGTGACGATCGTCCAGCCGTCCGGAAGCTCGGAAATCGCCGCCTTGCCGGCATTGATCATCGGCTCGATGGTGAACACCATGCCCGGCTCGAGCACGGGACCCTCGTGGCCCTTGCCGTAATGCACGACCTGGGGGTCCTCGTGGAACTTGCGGCCGATGCCGTGGCCGCAGAACTCGCGCACGACCGAAAACCCGTTCGACTCGGCGTGCTTCTGGATGGCCGCACCGATGGCACCGAGCGGGGCCCCGGGACGCACCTGCGCGATCCCGATCCAGAGACACTCGTGGGTTACCCGCACGAGGCGGTTGGCGAGGATCGAGGCATCGCCGACCACGAACATGCGACTGGTGTCGCCGTGCCAGCCATCCTTGATGGTGGTGATGTCGAGGTTGACGATGTCGCCCTTTTTCAAAGGCCGGTCGTTGGGGATGCCGTGGCAGACCTGATGGTTGATCGAGGCGCAGATCGATTTCGGGTAGGGCCGGTAGCCGGGCGGCGCATAGTTCAGCGGCGCGGGAATGCAGCCCTGCACGTTCACCATGTAGTCATGGCACAGCCGGTCGAGTTCTTCGGTGGTGGTGCCGGGCTGCACGAACGGCGCGATGTAATCGAGGACTTCGCCGGCAAGGCGGCAGGCCGGGCGCATGGCGCTGACATCTTCTGGGGTCTTGATGATGATGGCCATGTGGGCGCGGGGAGTGGCAAATGGGTCATTCTAGTCGGCTCTGCGCGGAAGCCGCATGCACCTGAAGCGTGCACCGGGCACCTGCCGCAATGCAAGAGGTAGCTTGCCCGGGGGCAGCATTCACACGTATAATCAGTACCCTGTCGGCCAACCCGGTCGGCAAATCCACACGCTCGACACCGATAGGGTGGTGCCGCTTCCGCGGCGCACAGGGTCGAGCGGCGGTTCAACCCATATCGGAGAAACTCGATGAACGTCACAATGCGCCAGATGCTGGAGGCCGGCGTGCACTTCGGCCACCAGACCCGTTTCTGGAACCCCAAGATGGCTCCTTTCATTTTCGGCCATCGCAACAAGATCCACATCGTCAACCTCGAGAAGACCCTCGCCAAGTACACCGAGGCGGTGAGCTTCGTGAAGAAGCTGTCGGGCAAGAAGGGCACCATCCTTTTCGTCGGCACCAAGCGCCAGGCGCGCGAAATCGTCGCCGAGGAAGCACAGCGCTGCGGCATGCCTTTCGTTGATGAGCGCTGGCTCGGTGGCATGATGACCAACTTCAAGACCCTGAAGCTTTCGGTCAAGCGCCTCAAGGATCTCGAGCAGATGAACGAAGACGGCAGCCTCGAGAAGCTGCCCAAGAAGGAGGCGCTGACCCTGCAGCGCGAAATGGACAAGCTGCGCAAGTCCATCGGCGGCATCAAGGAAATGGCCGGCCTGCCCGACGCTTTGTTCATCGTCGACGTCGGCTACCACAAGATCGCCGTCACCGAGGCCGGCAAGCTGGGCATCCCGGTGGTCGGGGTGGTCGATACCAACCATTCGCCCGAAGGGATCGGCTACGTGATTCCGGGCAATGACGATTCTTCGCGGGCAATTCGGCTGTACGCACGCGGCATCGCCGACGCGGTGCTCGAAGGCCGCAGCGAGTCGATCAGCGATGTCATCCAGCAGATGGCGGGCGATGACGAGTTCGTCGAAGTCGAGGAACAGACAGGCGAGGCGTAAGCCGGCCTGCGGCTCCCCGCGTCCGTCATGGCGCCGGGGAGCGCCGCGCTTTGACGCGGCACGGGAATTGCCAACGTAACGAATCTGGAGCAAACATGGCGGAAATCACCGCAAGCATGGTCAAGGAACTGCGCGAGAAGACCGACGCGCCGATGATGGAATGCAAGAAGGCGCTGACCGAGGCCGGTGGCGACATGGCGAAAGCCGAAGAAGTGCTGCGCGTCAAGCTGGGCAACAAGGCGACCAAGGCCGCGGCACGCATTGCCGCCGAAGGCGTGGTGGCGATTCACATCGCCGCCGACGGCAAGGTCGGCTGCATCCTCGAAATCAATTCGGAAACCGACTTCGTCGCCAAGAATGACGATTTCCTCAAGCTCGCCGCCGATTGCGCGCGCCTGGTCGTCGAAAGCAATCCGGCGGATGTCGCCGCCTTGTCGGCGCTGCCCCTGGGCGAAGGCACCGTGGAATCGACCCGCACCGCGCTGGTCGGAAAGATCGGCGAGAACATGTCGCTGCGCCGCTTCGCGCGGGTTGAAGCCAAGGGCAAGTTGTCGACCTACATCCATGGTGGCGCCAAGATCGGCGTCCTGATCGACGTCACGGGCGGCGACGAAACGCTGGGCCGCGATATCGCGATGCACATCGCGGCGTCGAAACCGAAGGCCCTCGACGCCTCGGGCGTGCCGGCCGACCTGCTCGACACCGAGCGCCGTATCGCCATCGAGAAGGCGCGCGAGGCCGGCAAGCCAGAAGCGATGCTCGAGAAGATCGCCGAAGGCACCGTGCAAAAGTACCTCAAGGACGTCACTTTGCTGGGTCAGGTGTTCGTCAAGGCCGATGACGGCAAGCAGACCATCGCCGAACTGCTCAAGCAAAAGGGTGCTGCCGTGGCAGCGTTTCAGCTTTACATCGTCGGCGAGGGCATCGAGAAGAAGACTTCGGACTTCGCCGCCGAAGTGGCTGCACAGGCCGCGGCGGCCGCAGCGGCCCGCTGAGCGGAGTCGGCGACCATGTCCGCGCCGAAGTTCCGCCGCATCCTGCTCAAGCTCTCGGGCGAGGCCCTGATGGGCAGTGATGCCTACGGGATCAACACGGCGGTCATCGGTGGCATCGTCGCCGAAATCAAGGCGGTCGCCGATCTCGGCGTCGAAATCGGCGTCGTTATCGGCGGTGGCAACATCTTTCGCGGCATCGCCGGCACGGCAACCGGCATGGATCGCGCGACGGCCGATTACATGGGCATGTTGGCGACTATGATGAATGCCATGGCGCTGGCCGATGCCATGCGCCAGGGCGGCCTCAATGCCCGTGTGCAGTCGGCGCTGACCGTGGAGGCGGTGGTCGAGCCCTACATCCGGGGCAAGGCCATCCGCTATCTCGAGGAAGGCAAGGTCGTGATATTCGCCGGCGGTACCGGCAACCCCTTCTTTACCACCGATACGGCGGCCGCCTTGCGCGGGTCGGAGATCGGCGCCGAAATCGTCCTCAAGGCGACCAAGGTGGACGGCATCTATACCGCGGATCCCAAGAAGGACCCAGCGGCCACGCGTTTCGCCCGCATCAGCTTCGACGAAGCCATCGGCCGCAATCTCGCGGTCATGGATGCGACCGCCTTTGCCTTGTGCCGCGACCAGAAATTGCCGATCAACGTGTTTTCGATCTTCAAGCCCGGCGCGCTGCTGCGCATCGTTCGCGGCGAAGACGAAGGCACGCTGGTGCATGTCTGACAGGGAGACTGAAGTGATTGCGGAACTGAAGCAGACTGCCGAGCACAAGATGCAGAAAAGCATCGAGTCGCTCAAGCACGACCTCGCCAAGGTGCGCACGGGCCGTGCCCACACCGGACTGCTCGACCATGTGATGGTCGATTACTACGGCAATCCGGTACCGATCAACCAGGTGGCCAACGTCACCTTGCTCGACGCCCGCACGATCGGTGTGCAGCCGTGGGAAAAGCCCATGGTCGGCAAGGTCGAGAAGGCGATCCGCGACAGCGACCTGGGGCTCAATCCGGCCACGCAGGGCGAGATCATCCGCGTGCCGATGCCGGCGTTGACCGAAGAGCGTCGCCGCGACCTGATCAAGGTCGTGCATCGCGAAGCGGAGAACACCAAGATCGCCGTCCGCAATTTGCGGCGCGATGCCATTGCGCACCTCAAAGAGGCGCTGAAGAAGAAGGAAGTCGGCGAAGATGACGAGCGCCGCGCGCAGGACGATGTGCAACGCCTGACCGACCGCTACGTCGCCGAAGTCGACCGTCTGCTGGCGGAAAAGGAAAAGGACCTGATGGCCGTCTGACGGCCGTGGGAGGGCCGGCGTCGACGCCGGCGCGGCAGCAGCGAGGAGGGCAGCATGACGCGCGGACTCACCAGCTCGACCCAAGCCATCCCGGTCACCGGCGACGTGCCGCGGCACGTTGCCATCATCATGGACGGCAATGGCCGCTGGGCCAAGAAACGCTTCATGCCGCGGGTTGCCGGACATACGCGCGGGGTCGAATCCGTGCGCGAGCAGGTCAAGGCATGCATTGCGCGCGGCATCCGCTACCTCACGCTGTTTGCGTTCAGTTCCGAGAACTGGCGTCGGCCGGCCGAGGAAGTCAGCTTTCTGATGGGGCTGTTTCTGAAGGCACTTCAGGCCGAGGTCGGAAAGCTGCATGCGAACGGCGTCCAGCTCAAGATCGTCGGTGACCTTGCCGCGTTCGATGCCCGGCTGGTCGCGCTGATCCGCGAGGGCGAGGCCCGCACCGCCAACAACACGCGACTGACGCTGACCATCTGCGCCAATTACGGCGGTCGCTGGGACATCCTGCAGGCCATGAACCAGCTGACGCTGGCACATCCCGAGAAAGCCGGCGCGTTCGGCGAAGCGGATCTGGCGCCGCACCTGGCGATGGCCTATGCACCCGAGCCGGACCTGTTTGTCCGCACGGGTGGCGAGCAGCGCATCAGCAACTTCCTGCTGTGGCAGCTGGCGTACAGCGAGCTGTATTTCACCGAAACGCTGTGGCCGGACTTCGATGCGACGGAACTGGATCGCGCCATCGCATCGTATGCGCGTCGCGAGCGGCGCTTCGGACGCACCAGCGAACAGCTCGGCACCGCTGCGGAATCGGCCCCGCCGTTTGCCGCCGCCCCACCACGACTGTAGTTTCAGACACGCGGCATGCTCAGGCAGCGGGTCATTACGGCCCTCGTTCTCGTCTCGTTGCTCGGTGCCGTGCTGTTCGGACTGCCTTGGCATTTCGGTGTCGCCGCGTTCGGTGTCATTGCCGCGCTTGCCGGCTGGGAATGGGGCGGCCTGATGCGCTGGCCGCAGCAGGCCCGCATCGCCTTCGCGGTGACTTTGGTGGTTGCCGGCGCGGCGCTCCACTGGGTGGCAGCCGACGCATTGGGCATGGCGCTGCTGGGGGCGGCGATGTTCTGGCTGATCCTGGCCCCGGCCTGGCTTTCCTACCGCTGGTCGCTCGTCGGGCGTCCGCTGCCCGGCGCATTGGTCGGGATCGTGGTCATCCTGCCGACGTGGATCGCCATGAGCCAGTTGCACCAGCGCGGACCATGGGTCCTGCTCGGCGCGATGGCGGTCGTCTGGGTGGCGGACATTGCCGCGTATTTTGCAGGACGCCGATTCGGGCGGCACAAACTGGCGCCGAACATCAGCCCCGGCAAGACATGGGAGGGCGTCGCCGGGGCGGTCGCCGGCGTGCTCGTCTATTTCGCCGTGCTTTACGCGGCGACGCCGCTGCCGGCCCATTGGTCGCGCGGCCTCTTGCCTCTGGCGGCCTTGGCGCTTGCTTTGACGGCCCTGTCCGTGGCCGGTGACCTTTTCGAATCCATGCTCAAGCGGCAGGCGGGAATCAAGGACAGCAGCCAGCTGCTGCCTGGTCACGGCGGTGTGCTCGATCGCATCGACGCACTGACGTCCACGCTGCCGCTGGCGGCGCTGATCGTCGAGGCGATGCGCTGATGCGCCTGACGATCCTCGGCGCGACAGGGTCGATTGGCGCCAGCACGCTGGACGTCGTCTCGCGCCATCCCGAGCGGTTCGAAGTCTTTGCATTGACGGGACATACGCGCATCGACGTATTGGCCGAACAGTGCGCACGGCATCGTCCGCGCTATGCCGTGGTGGGTGATGCGGCGGCGGCCACGACACTTGGCGGGCAGCTGGCCATGCGCGGCGTCGGCACGGAGGTCCTTTCCGGCCCGCAAGCACTGGTCGATGTGGCATCCGCGGCCGAGGTTGACGCCGTGATGGCTGCGATCGTCGGTGCCGCCGGATTGGCGCCGACATTGGCCGCGGCGCGTGCCGGCAAGCGTGTCCTGCTGGCCAACAAGGAAGCGCTGGTGATGGCCGGTGCCGTGTTCATGCAGGCCGTCGCGGCCTCGAAGGCAACCCTGCTGCCGATCGACAGCGAGCACAACGCGGTGTTCCAGTCGATGCCGGACAACGGCCATGGGCGGGGCGGCGTGCGACGCATTCTGCTCACCGCGTCGGGTGGTCCGTTCCGCGACACGGCCGTCGAGGACTTGTCAGGCGTCACGGTTGAGCAGGCGGTCGCGCATCCGAACTGGTCGATGGGCAGGAAGATTTCCGTCGACTCGGCAACGATGATGAACAAGGGGCTCGAGGTCATCGAGGCGCATTGGCTGTTTTCGCTGCCGGCCGAACGCATCGACGTCGTGATCCACCCGCAGAGCATCGTGCATTCGATGGTCGAGTACCTGGACGGCTCGGTACTGGCACAAATGGGCAATCCCGACATGCGTACGCCCATCGCGCATGCACTGGCGTGGCCGCAGCGCATCGAATCCGGCGTGCCGGCCCTCGATCTTTGTCGCGCCGGGCGGTTGGAATTCTCGGCTCCGGACCTGGCGAGGTTTCCCTGTCTGGCGCTGGCTTACGATGCCTTGCGCGCCGGCGGCAATCGGGCCGCCGTGCTCAATGCCGCCAACGAGCTGGCGGTGGATGCCTTCCTGCAGCGACGCATCGGCTTCCTCGACATCGTCGGCGTGGTCAGCGAGACCTTGGCAAGCGTGGCCGACTTCGCGCCCGATGATCTCCAGGCCGTGCTGGCCGCGGATGACGACGCGCGCCGCGTCGCGCATGCCGCAGTCGCGCGTCGCGTCGCGCGTGCCTGACCGATGGCGTTCCTGACGTCGCTTGCCGCCTTCATCGTCGCGCTGGCGATCCTGGTGGTGGTGCACGAATTCGGACACTACCTTGCTGCACGACAATGCGGCGTCAAGGTGCTGCGCTTTTCGTTCGGATTCGGTCGTGTGCTTTGGCAACGGGTCGGTCGGCACGATGGCACCGAATGGGCCGTATCGGCGTTTCCGCTTGGCGGCTACGTGAAGATGCTCGACGAGCGCGAGGCGCCGGTGCCGTCCTCGGAATTGCCGCGGGCATTCAACCGTCAGTCGTTGCGGGCGCGGTCGTGGATCGTCGCGGCAGGCCCGCTGGCCAATTTCGTGCTGGCGATCGCGCTTTACGCAATGCTGGCGCTTGGCGGCATCGACGACCTGCGCCCGCGACTCGATGCGCCGCCGGCCGGTACGCCGGCGCAAGCCGCAGGCATTGCCGCAGGCGACGAAATCGTCCAGGTCGAGGGACAGCCTGCCCAAGCGTGGTCGGAAGTGCGCTGGGCGGCCATGCGCGCGGTACTTGATGCGCGCCCGTTGCAGCTCGAATTGCGCGGCAGTGACGGCGTGCATCGACCTGCCCGCCTGGCGATTCCGGCCGCACTGGCGGCGGCCCCGGACCAGGATGCGCTCGGCGGATTGGGGCTGCGCCTCGAACCCCCGCATCTGCCCGCCGTCGTGGGTACCGTCGAACCGGGCTCACCGGCCGCACGCGCGGGTGTCAGGACGGGTGACCGCATCATGGATGTCGATGGTCAGGCGGTGCCTGCGTGGCATGTGTTTGCACGCTACGTGCGCGAGCGGCCCGGGCAGCGGATCGCGATGGGCATTGCCCGTGCCGGCGATCGACAGATCATCGACATCGAGGTCGGGCGACATGACGCGGCCGGCGCCGTTTTCGGCCGCGTGGGACTGGGCGTCTCGGTGCCGAGCGACTTCGTCGATCCGCGACGTATCGTCGTGCGCCATGGCGTCCTGTCCGCATTGCACCATGGGGTCGACCAGACGTGGCAGACCTCGATCCTGACGCTGCGCTTCATGTGGTGCATGGTGCTGGGAGAGGTGTCGTGGCGGAACATCTCCGGCCCGATCACGATCGCCGACTATGCGGGGCAGACGGCGCAGATCGGCATCAGCGCATACGTAAGATTCCTGGCGCTCATCAGCGTCAGTCTGGGTGTACTCAATCTGTTACCCATCCCGGTTTTGGATGGTGGGCATTTGCTGTATCATTTTGCCGAGTTCATTCACGGGCGTGCGCTCCCGGAGCGCTTGATCGAGGTCAGTCAGCAGGTAGGCATGACGTTACTCGGCCTGCTCATGATGTTCGCGTTCTACAACGACTTCAACCGCCTGTTTTCCGGCTAATCGATGAGAAGAAAACTGCTTGCCGGCCTGATCGCGTCGGTGATGGCGTCAGGCGCATGGGGCGCGGACGGTTTCCGAATTTCGGATATCCGCGTCGAAGGCATCCAGCGGACCGAGGCGGGTACGGTGTTTTCGTACCTGCCTGTCAAGGTCGGGGACACGCTGGACGACGAAAAGGCCACCCAGGCCGTGCGCGCGCTGTTCGCCACCGGATTTTTCAAGGACGTGCGTCTCGAACGCGACGGCGATGTGCTGGTGGTGGTGGTCGATGAGCGCCCGGCGATCGCGTCACTGACGTTTTCCGGCCTCAAGGCGTTCAAGGAGGAAGACCTCAACAAGGGGCTCAAGGAAGTCGGACTGGCCGTGTCCCGCATCTTCGACCGCGCCATGGTCGAGCGCGCCGAGCAGGAACTCAAGCGCCAGTACATCAGTCAGGGCTACTACGCCGTCGAAGTGACGACAACCCTCACGCCGCTGGAGCGCAACCGCATCGGCGTCGCCTTCAGCGTCAAGGAGGGCGAAGTATCGAAGATCAAGCAGATCGCGGTCATCGGTGCACAGGTGTTCAAGGAGAAGGACCTGCTCGACCAGTTCGCGTTGCGGACCTCGGGCTGGCTCTCCTGGTATTCGGGTGACGACAAGTATTCCAAGCAGAAGCTGTCGGGTGACCTCGAAACGCTGCGCTCGTACTATCTCGATCGCGGTTATCTCGAGTTCGCCATCGATTCGACGCAGGTGCAGATTTCCAAGAACAAGGAAGACATCTACATCACCGTCAACGTCACCGAGGGCCCGCAGTATTCGATTTCATCCGTGAAGCTCTCGGGCGAATTGCTGTTGCCCGAAGAGGAGCTTCGCCGTCTGGTGCGGATCAAGCCTGGCGACGTCTTTTCGCGGGAGCGGCTGACCGAGACGACCAAGGCGATCACCGACCGGCTCTCCAACGAGGGCTATGCGTTCGCCAATGTCAATGCGGCGCCCGAACTCGATCGCGAGAAGCGTCTGGCGGCGTTCAACATCGTCGTGGACCCCGGCCGTCGCGTATCGGTGCGGCGGGTCAACATCGCCGGCAATACCAAGACGCGCGACGAAGTGATCCGCCGCGAGGTGCGGCAGATGGAGGGCAGTTGGTACGACGGCCAGCGCATCAACAAGTCGCGCGAACGCATCGACAAGCTGCAGTTCTTCGACGAAGTCACCGTCGAGACACCGGCAGTCACGTCGGCGCCCGACCAGGTCGATGTCGAGTACAACGTCAAGGAGCGTTCCACCGGGCAGCTGACCTTGGGCGCCGGCTATTCCAGCGCCGAGAAGCTCGTGTTTTCGGCCTCCGTGCAGCAGCAGAACCTGTTCGGCAGCGGAAAGTACCTTGCCTTCCAGTTCAGCAACAGCAGCTCGAACCAGGTGTATTCGCTGTCGCACACGGATCCCTACTTCACCAACGACGGCGTCAGCCGCGGCTTCGACATCTTCACGCGCAAGACCGATACCAACTCGCTGTTCGTCGGTGCCTATGCCGCCGACTCCACCGGCGGTGGCGTGCGCTTCGGCATCCCGATCGCCGAGGACGACGCGATCTTCCTCGGCACCTCGGTCGACCAGACCGTGCTCAAGGTGAATACCTACAGTCCGAAGCGCTACAAGGACTACGTCACCTCGCTGTCGGATTGCCACATCATCGAGCTGACCGACCGCTGCGAAGCCGACAGCAAGAGCTGGCTGCTGACCGCCGGCTGGCAGCGCGACGGTCGCGACAGTTTCATCTACCCGACGACCGGCGTGTACCAGCGCGCAACCTTCGAGATGTCGATGCCGGGCAGCACGGCCACCTATTACCGCGCGTCCTACCAGTACCAGCAGTTCTTCCCGCTCAGCCGCTTCATCCCAGTCGGCAAGCGCTGGGTGCTGATGCTCAACGGCGAAGCGGCCTACGCCGACGCCTACAGCGACAAGGAACTGCCGTTCTTCAAGAACTATTACGCGGGTGGCATCGGTTCGGTGCGCGGTTTCGAAGCCAGCACGCTCGGTCCGCGCGACACCGATACGAAGGACGCGCTCGGCGGCAACCGCCGGTTCGTCGGCAATGCCGAAGTGTTCATGCCGCTGCCCGGATCGGGCCTGGACAAGTCGGTTCGCTTTTCTGCCTTCCTCGATGCCGGCAATGTCTGGGGCGCGGACGAGAAAGTCAATTTCTCCAGCCTGCGATACAGTACCGGCATCGCGCTATCATGGAATTCGCCTGTCGGCCCGTTGCGCTTCTCGTTTGCGCGTCCGCTCAACAAGAAGCCGGAAGACAAGACCCAATCGTTCCAGTTCCAGTTGGGGTCGACCTTCTGACGGGATCGCAGATCTTTCGAGAGGGCACATGACACTGCATAACCGAGCGTTTCGCTGTATGACCGTGCTGGCCGCATGCACGTTCGCGCAGGCGGCTGTTGCCGAGACCCGCATCGGCTTCGTGAACAGCCAACGCATCATCAACGAGGCACCGCAGGCGGCGCGCGCCAAGAAGCGCATCGAAAAGGATTTCGAGAAGCGCGACCAGGATCTCCAGAAGATGGCCAAGGAGTTGCAGGGTCGTCAGGAGGCACTGGAAAAGAACGCACTCGCCATGACGGAAACCGAGCGCCGCGCCAAGGACAAGGAATTCGCCGACGCCAACCGCGAATTCCAGCGCCGCCAACGCGAATTCCGCGAGGACATCAGCCAGCGCCAGAACGAGGAGATGGCAGCGATCTTCGATCGGGTCAACAAGGCCATCCGCCAAGTCGCCGAGGCGGAGAAATACGACATCATCTTCCAGGATGTCGTTTATGCCAATCCGCGCATCGACATCACCGACAAGGTGTTGGTCATCCTCAAGGAGGCGGCCAAGTAGCGGTCGTCCGGACGCATGCCGACTTTGGCTGAAATCGTCGCCCGGTTCGGCGGCGAACTGGTCGGTGCGGGCGAGATCGCGATCCGGCGCGTTGCGCCGTTGGGCAGTGCCGGCCCTGACGATCTGGCATTCCTCGCCAACCCGAAGTATCGCGCGCAGTTGGCTGCCACCCGTGCCGGCGCCGTCATCGTCGAGCCCGGCGAGGCGGCACCCGGCGCGGCCATCGTCACGTCGAATCCCTATCTCTATTTCGCGCGCGTTGCCGCGTGGCTGACGCCTCCCAAGAACTGGCCGGTGGGCATCCACGCCACCGCCGTGGTCGAGGGCAGCGTCGCCGCCGATGCCAGCATCGGACCGAACGTGTATGTCGCACCGGGCGCGCAAGTCGGGCCGGGAGCGATGCTCGCGGCCAACTGCACGATCCTTCACGACGCGGTCATCGGCGCGGGTACGCGGCTCTATCCGAACGTCACCGTAAGTGCCGGATGTCGTGTCGGTGCGCGCGGCATCCTGCATGCCGGCGTCGTCATCGGCGCCGACGGCTTCGGCTTCGCCCGCGAGGCGGATGGCCATTGGGAGAAGATCCCGCAAGTTGGCGGTGTGCGCATCGGCGATGATGTCGAGATCGGCGCCAACACCACCATCGACCGAGGCGCGATGGTCGATACGGTGATCGAGGACGGCGTCAAGCTCGACAACCAGATACAGATCGGTCACAACGTGCGCATCGGCGCGCACACGGCCGTGGCAGGCTGTACCGGCATCGCCGGTTCGACGACGATCGGTCAGCGCTGCATGATCGGCGGGGCCGCCAGCATCATCGGGCATTTGACGATTGCCGACGACGTGACGATTTCCGCCGGTACCTTCGTCGCCAAGAGCATTGCACGCGCCGGCACGTATTCCGGCGGCGCGCCGATGCAGGAACACGCGCACTGGTTGCGCAACTTCGCGCACCTTCGGCATCTGGATGCGATGGCCGATAGAATCCACAGCCTTGAACAGCGACTGGCGGAACTGGAGAAACGCGCATGACGGCAGAACAACCGGCGCCCGTAGTCGTGGCCCCTGCAACCGAAGCATCGGCGGCCGCGGACCTTGGCGGCATGGACATCCGCCAGATCCTGAATCATCTGCCGCATCGCTATCCGATGTTGCTGATCGATCGCGTGGTCAGCATCGAACCCGGCCAGCGCATCGTGGCGCTGAAAAACGTCAGCATCAACGAGCCGTTTTTCCCGGGCCACTACCCGCACTTTCCGGTGATGCCGGGGGTGCTGATCGTCGAAGCGATGGCGCAGGCGGCGGCGATCCTGTCGTTCCGCTCGATGGCCGAAACACTGGACCAGAAATCGGTTTACTACTTCGTCGGCATTGATGGCGCGCGCTTCAAGCGACCGGTGGTGCCAGGCGATCAGCTGATGCTCGATGTGCGCTTCATCACCAGCAAGCGCAACCTGTGGAAGTTCGCCGCCACGGCCCGTGTCGAAGGCCAGGTCGCCGCCGAGGCGGAAATCATGTGCACCCATCGGCCGGCATGAGCGGCATCCATCCGACCGCCATCGTCCACCCGCAGGCGCGGATTGCCGACGGCGTGACGATCGGGCCGTATTCGGTCATCGGCGAGCATGTCGAACTGGGCGAAGAGACGCAGATCGGCCCGCATGTGGTCATCGACGGGCACACCCGCATCGGTCGCGGCAATTGCATTTCGCCGTTCTGCTCGATCGGCGGCGCGCCGCAGGACAAGAAATACGCCGGCGAGCCGACACGGCTCGAAATCGGCGACCGCAACGTCATTCGCGAAGGCTGCACGTTCAATGTCGGGACGGCGCAGGATGCGGGCGTGACACGGTTGGGCAATGACAACTGGATCATGGCCTACGTGCATCTCGCGCACGACTGCCATGTCGGCGATCACACCATCTTCGCCAACAACGCCTCGCTCGCCGGGCATGTCACGGTGGGTGACTGGGCGATCCTCGGCGGCTTCACGCTCGCGCACCAGTTCGTGCGCATCGGCGCCCATGCGATGGCCGGGATGGGCACGTCGCTGACGCAGGATTTGCCGCCCTACGTCATGGCGACCGGCGCACCGGCGGCACCGCGCGGCATCAATGTCGAAGGACTCAAGCGGCGAGGCTTCACGCCGGAAGCGATTGCAGCCTTGCGCGAAGCCTACAAGACGCTTTACCGCGCCGGCCTCGGCCTTGCCGAGGCGACGGAACAAATCGCCGCCACGGCGAACGCCCACCCCGAACTCGGTCTGCTGGCAGCGTTCCTGGCCGCACCGGGGCGGGGCATCATCCGCTGAATGAGACGCCCGTTGCGTTCCCTTCGTTCGCAACCCCCCGAGGGGATGGCCCGGTGCCTTCGGGCGCCCTTGCATCACTGAGCGTGCCGCCATGACCCGCATTGCCATGGTGGCTGCCGAGGCCTCCAGCGATCAGCTTGCCGCCCACCTGATCCGCGCCCTGCGCGTCCAATTGCCGCACGCCCGGTTCGTCGGCATCGGCGGCCCGCGCATGGAAGCCGAAGGCTTCGATGCCTGGTGGTCGATGGATATCCTGTCGGTGCGCGGCTACGCCGAGGCGCTCAGGTCCTACCGCAAGATCGCCGCGCTGCGCCGGCGCCTCGTCGCCCGCCTGTTGGACGAGCCGCCTGCCATGTACATCGGGATCGACGGTTCCGACTTCAATCTGGGCGTCGAAAAGCGCTTGCGGGCGCGCGGCGTGCCGACCGTGCAGTTCGTCAGTCCGTCGATCTGGGCGTGGCGCGGCGGACGCATCCGGCGCATCGAAGCGGCGGTCGACCATGTGCTCGCGCTGTATCCGTTCGAGCCGGCGCTTTACGAAAAGACGCGCACGCGCTGCACCTTCGTCGGCCACCCGATGGCAGACGTGATTCCTTTGCACGGCGACAAGGCAGCCATGCGCGAGACGCTCGGCATCCCTGCCAAGGCGCAGGTGGTGGCCTTGCTGCCGGGCAGCCGGCGCAGCGAGCTGGAACACCTTGCGCCCGTCTTCATCGAGACCGCCAAGCGGCTGCTGCAGCGTTTTCCCGGCGTGCGCTTCCTCGTTCCCCTGGCATCCCGCGAGACACGCGCGCAATTCGAGCAGTCGCGCTGGGAACTCGACGCCGACGAGCTGCCGATGACATTGATGTTCGGCCACGCGCAGCAGGCCATGACGGCAGCCGATGTCGTGCTGGTCGCCAGCGGCACCGCAACGCTCGAGACGGCGCTTGTCGGCCGGCCGATGGTGTGCCCGAGTTCCTGCAGGACGATGCCACGCCCGAGAACCTCGCGCAGGCGGTCGGCAACCTGTTGGTAGACCGCCCCGCGGCCGAGGCGATGGCGCAAGTATTCGAGGGCATCCACCGGCAATTGCGTCAGGACACGGCCAGCAAGGCCGCACAAGCCTTGCTGCCCTATCTGGGCCGGGCGTGAGCGGCCTCGTTTGCGGCGTCGACGAAGCCGGACGCGGTCCGCTCGCCGGGCCGGTGCATGCGGCGGCGGTGATCCTCGATCCGGCGCGTCCGATCATCGGCCTTGCCGACTCGAAGGCGCTCAGTGCCGCAGTCCGCGAGCGCCTGGCCGGCGAGATTCGCGCGCGGGCTTTGGCGTGGGCCGTTGGCGTTGGCAGCGAGGCCGAGATCGACAGCCTGAATATCCTGCAGGCCACGCTGCTGGCCATGCAGCGCGCCGTCGCCGGGCTGGTGCCGGCGCCGACCATGGCGCTGATCGACGGCAATCGCTGCCCGGCGCTGGCCATGCCGGCGCGAGCCATCGTGCGCGGCGATGCCACCGAGCCGGCGATTGCCGCGGCGTCGATCCTTGCCAAGACCACGCGTGACGCCGTGATGTGCGAGCTGCATGAGCGCTGGCCGGATTACGGTTTCGCCCGCCACAAGGGCTACGACACCGCAGCGCACCGCGCCGCCTTGCAGCGGCTCGGCCCTTGCGCGGCGCATCGCATGAGTTTCGCACCCGTTCGCGCCGCGGCGCGGGAGGCCGTCGCATGACCGCGCCGCCGGCCATCATCGCGTCTGCCGACAACCCGACATTCCGCCGCCTGCGGGCGCTGGTCGACGAGCCGCGCGAAGTGAAGCTTCAGGGCCGTACCGTGCTCGTCGGCGCACATCTGGTCGAGGCCTGCCTGGCCGCCGGATATCCTTTACGCCAACTGTTGCTCGCCGACGCCGGCGACCAGAGCAGCGAAGTGGCGTCGCTGCGCCGCGCCGCTGGTGGCGTGCCGGTCTTGCGCTTTGCCGCCGGCCTGTTCAAGACGCTGACCGGCATGCCGTCGGCGGCGGCGCTGGCGGCCGAAATCGACGTGCCGCAGGGGGCCGCATTGCCGGCCGGCGAGGACATCGTCGCGCTCGATGCCGTGCAGGACGCCGGCAACCTGGGGACGATCCTGCGCACCGTTGCCGCGGCGGGCATACGCCACGTTGCCCTCGGCACGGGTTGCGCCGGCGCGTGGAGCGGCAAGGTGTTGCGGGCAGGCCAGGGTGCCCATTTCGCGCTCGACATCCGCGAGTCGGTCAGCTTGGCCACGTGGCTGCCGGAGCGCAAGCTGCCGGTTTTCGGTGCGGTGGCGGGCGGCGATGCCAGCGTTTATGCGCTCGACCTGCGCCGCCCGCATGCCTGGGTGTTCGGCAGCGAGGGGCAGGGGCATGGCGAAGCCGTGCGCGCCTGCCTTGATCGTGCGGTAACCATCCCGCTGGCCAAGGGCATCGAGTCGCTCAACGTCGCTACCGCTGCGGCCATCTGCCTTTTCGAGGCGCGGCGGCAGCGCCTTGGCGCGCGCAAATAACCCAAGCGCCGTGTCACCACCACTGTAGTTTCAGCGTGTGCGCGGTTCGAGGCACAAGGTCAGCATCAACGTGGCCGAGATCTCTTCGATGGACTTGGTGGTCGAGTCCAGGCAGCGGATGCCTTCGCGGCGCATCAACCGATGCGCCTGCTCGATCTCCCAGCGACAGTTTTCCAGCGCGGCGTAGCGGCTGTCCGGCCGCCGCTCGCGGCGGATCGAGGCGAGCCGGTCCGGGTTGATGGTGAGCCCGAACAATTTGGCGCGATGGGCATTCAACGCCACGGGCAGCCGGCCGCGCTCGAAATCCTCGGGAATCAGCGGATAGTTGGCAACGCGCAGGCCAAACTGCAGCGCGAGGTAAAGGCTGGTGGGCGTCTTGCCGCTGCGCGAAACGCCGACGAGGATGACGTCGGACGCATCGAGGTTCGCGTCGGACACGCCATCGTCGTGCGCAAGGGTGAAATTCACCGCCTCGATGCGGGCGGCGTAGGCCGAACTGCTGGCATCGCCGTGACCGCGGCCGATCGAATGGCTGGCACGGCGGCCGAGTGCGTCCTCCAGCGGCGCGATGAAGGCGGCGAAGAAGTCGAGCACCACGGCATCGCAGGCAGCGATGCGGGCGGCGTTGTCGGCATTGACGAGCGTCGAGACGATGATCGGCAACTGGCCCTCGCGGTGCCGGGCTTCGTCGATGCGCGCAATGCATTCGGCGACCTTGTCGGCGCTATCGACGAAGGGCATGCGGATCTGCCGATAGGCGAGGCCGTCGAATTGGGATAGCAGGCTGTGGGCCAGGGTTTCGGCGGTGATGCCGGTGCCGTCTGAAATGATGAAGACGCTGCGGGGGCTGGAATCGGTAGACATGGACGATGCCGGCGTCGGCAATAGGGGCAATGTTAAAGTTCGGGGGAACGCCGCTGTCGCGGCCAAGCCATCCTACCGGAAAGGTCCAGCATGTCTCCATCCTCCCGTTATGCCATCGCCTTCGACCACCTGCGCATGACCGACGTCGGCGAAGTCGGCGGCAAGAATGCCTCGCTCGGCGAGATGATCGGCCAGCTGGCCGCCAAGGGCGTGCGCGTGCCCGGCGGCTTTGCCACCACGGCAAAGGCCTACCGCGAGTTTCTTGCCCAGAATGGCCTGGCCGCACGCATTCATGCCGCGCTCGACGCCCTGGATGTGGATGATGTCGATGCCCTTGCGCGCACCGGCGCGCAGGTGCGCCAATGGGTCGTCGAAACGCCGTTCCCGGCGGCCCTTGAAGCCGAGATCCGCCACGAATACGACCTGCTGGTCGCCGGTGGCGTGCAGGATGCGTCGTTCGCCGTGCGTTCGTCGGCCACCGCCGAGGACCTGCCCGACGCCTCGTTCGCCGGCCAGCAGGAGTCCTTCCTCAACATCCACGGCTACGAGAACGTGCTGCACGCGATCAAGGAAGTCTTTGCCTCGCTGTACAACGACCGGGCCATCGCCTACCGCGTGCACAAGGGCTTCGTGCATGCCGACGTGGCACTTTCGGCCGGCGTGCAGCGCATGGTGCGCTCGGACAAGGGCGCCGCCGGCGTGATGTTCACGCTCGATACCGAGTCGGGATTTGATGGCGTGGTGTTCGTCACCGCCGGCTACGGGCTGGGCGAAACGGTGGTGCAGGGCGCCGTGAACCCGGATGAGTTCTACGTGCACAAGGCAACGCTGGCGCAGGGCCAACCGTCGGTGATCCGCCGCAACCTGGGCAGCAAGCTCATCAAGATGGTGTTCACCGAATCACGTCAGGCCGGTGCCAGCACACGCACCGTCGACGTGGCCGAAGCCGAACGCAATCGCTATGCGCTCGACGACGCGCAGGTGCTGGAACTGGCACGCTACGCCGTCATCATCGAGCAGCACTACCAGCGGCCGATGGACATCGAATGGGGGCTCGATGGCGAGGATGGCAAGCTCTACATCCTGCAGGCACGTCCCGAGACGGTCAAATCGCAGGCCGGCAACGTGGTCGAGAAATACCGCCTCAAGACGCATGGCAAGGTGCTGACATCCGGGCGTGCCATCGGCCAGAAGATCGGCAGCGGCCCGGTGCGCGTGGTCACCGATCCGTCGCAGATGAACCGCGTGCAGCCAGGCGACATCCTCGTCGCCGACATGACCGACCCGAACTGGGAGCCGGTGATGAAGCGCGCTGCCGCCATCGTCACCAACCGCGGCGGCCGAACCTGCCATGCGGCGATCATCGCGCGCGAGCTGGGCATCCCGGCCATCGTCGGCTGCGGCGACGCCACCGAGGTACTCGATGAAGGCGACTCGGTCACCGTGTCGTGTGCCGAGGGCGACACGGGCTATGTGTATCGCGGCCGGCTCGAGTTCGAGGTCAGCCGGCGCGACATGGGCCATCTGCCCGATCTGCCGGTCAAGATCATGATGAACGTCGGCAATCCCGAGCTGGCCTTCGAGTTCGCGCAGATTCCCAATGGCGGCGTCGGCCTTGCGCGGCTGGAATTCGTCATCAACAACATGATCGGCATCCATCCCAAGGCGATCCTCGACATCGACCACGTGTCCGAGGGGCTGGCCGACGAAATCCGCCGCCGCGCGCGCGGCTATGCGTCGCCCGAGGCGTTCTTCGTCGAAAAATTGGTCGAAGGCGTCGCCACCATCGCCGCGGCGTTCTATCCGCAGCCGGTGATCGTGCGACTGTCCGATTTCAAGTCGAACGAATACCGCAAGCTGCTCGGCGGCGAGATCTACGAGCCGGAAGAAGAAAACCCCATGCTCGGCTTCCGCGGCGCCTCGCGCTACATCGCGCCGTCGTTCCGCGACTGCTTTGCGCTCGAATGCCGCGCCATGAAGCGCGTGCGCGACGAGCTGGGCCTGACCAACGTGCAGCTGATGGTGCCATTCGTACGCACCGTGGCGGAGGGCAGCGGCGTCGTCGAACTGCTCGCCGCACAGGGATTGGCGCGCGGGCAGAACGGCCTCAAGCTCATCATGATGTGCGAAATACCCTCCAACGCGCTGCTGGCAGAGGAGTTTCTCGCCCACTTCGACGGCTTCTCGATCGGCTCCAACGACCTCACACAGCTCACGCTCGGCCTGGACCGCGACTCCGGACTCGTCGCGCACGCATTCGACGAGCGCGATGGCGCCGTGAAAAAACTCCTGTCGATGGCCATTGCCACGGCCAACCGCATGGGAAAATACGTCGGCATCTGCGGGCAGGGCCCGTCGGACCACGCCGATTTCGCCGAATGGCTCATGGACGAAGGCATCCAGACCATTTCGCTCAATCCGGATACCGTCGTCGATACCTGGCTCAAGCTCGCCGAGCACAACAACTAGGAGCCGGCGATGGGATTCGAGTGGTGGCACTGGATGGTGCTGGGCCTGTTGCTGGGCCTGGCCGAGTTGATCATTCCGAGCTTCTTCATCATCTGGTTCGGCCTCGGCGCGATCCTCGTCGGGCTGGTGCTGCTCGCCGTGCCGGGCATGGGCTTCACCGGCCAGGTGGTGATGTGGACGATCGCGTCGGTCGGACTGACCGTGCTCTGGTTCAAGGTGTTCAAGAAGCAGCAGGACAAGACGCGCGCCGGCCAGGCCGATGACGTGATCGGCGAAAGCGGCGTGCTCGTGCGTGGTGTCGAGCCGTTCCAGAAGGGCGAGGTGCGCTTCCAGCGGCCCGTGATGGGCTCGGAAGTCTGGACCTGCCTGGCTGACGAGACCATCGCCGCGGGCGAGCGCGTCCGCGTGGTGTCCGTGGACGGCCAGTTGCTCAAGGTGGCGCGCGGCTAGCGTCGCACGCGCATCGGGTCGCACGCGCGTAACCTGCGCAAACTACAGTCATGGCGGGACGGCGCATGGGCCGCCGTCGGCCGTTCACCGGGAGGCAATCATGGAAGGTTTAGGCGTATTCGTCATCGTCCTGTTCATCTTCGCGCTGGTCACCATCGGCAAGGGCGTGCGCATCGTGCCCCAGGGCGAGGAGTGGATCGTCGAGCGGCTGGGCAAGTACAACGGCACCTTGCGGCCGGGCCTCAACATCATCATTCCGTATCTCGATCGCGTGCAGTACAAGCTGGTCACCAAGGACATCATCCTCGACGTGCAGGAGCAGGAAGTCATTACGCGCGACAACGCCGTGATCGTCACCAACGCCATCGCCTTCATCAAGGTCACCGACCCGATCAAGGCGGTGTACGGCGTCACCGATTTCTCGGAGGCGATCCGCAACATGATCATGACCACGCTGCGCTCGATCATCGGCGAGATGCAGCTCGACGAGGCGCTGTCCAACCGCGACAAGATCAAGGCCCGCCTGCGCGAGAGCATTGCCGACGAAGCCATCGACTGGGGCCTGACGGTGAAGTCGGTCGAAATCCAGGACATCAAGCCGTCGCCGTCGATGCAGAAGGCCATGGAAGCGCAGGCCAGCGCCGAGCGCGAGCGCAAGGCGATGGTCACCAAGGCCGAAGGCACCAAGCAATCGACCATCCTCAACGCCGAAGCGCAGCTCGAAGCCGCGCGCCTCAACGCCGAGGCGCAGATCACGCTGGCCGAGGCCAGCGCCGAAGCCATCAAGCGCGTCGCCGCGGCAGTCGGCACCGATGACACGGCGGTACGCTACATCCTGGGCGAGAAGTTCGTTGCCGCGATGGGGCACCTGGCGCAATCGGACAACGCCAAGACGGTCGTGCTGCCAGCCGATCTGCAGGACGCCGTGCGCGGTCTGTTCGGGCGGAAACCTTAATTCAGATGCGGCTGCTGGCCTTCGAAACCGCGACGCGGCGGCTGTCCGCGGCGCTGTGGATCGACGGCGCGCTGCGCGAACGCACTGCCGATTCGCCCCATGGCGGCTCCGAACTGGTGCTGCCGTGGGTTGGCGAACTGCTCGCCGAGGCCGGCATCGCGCTGCGCGACATCGACGCGATCGCCTTCGGCGCCGGCCCCGGCGCCTTCACCGGCGTGCGCCTGGCGTGCGGCGTTACGCAGGGCCTCGCCTTCGGCCTCGATGTGCCGGTCGTCCCGATCAGCACGCTGGCAGCGCTGGCGTTCGCTGCGGGTGATGGCGATGTATGGACAGCGCTCGATGCGCGCATGGGCGAGGTGTATTCGGCCGCCTGGCACGTGCGCGGCGAAGATGTCGTCGAAATCGATGCGCCGGTGTGCGTGCCGCCGGGCCAGGCCGCCGTGCCGCCACGACTGTGTTTTGACGGCGGCGGCGTGATCGCCGTCGGCGACGGCTTTGCCAGCCACGGCGAGGCGGTGCTGGCCGCGGCGCCGGCGCCGTGTCGCCGCAACGCCGATGCGTGGCCGACGGCAGCGGCCGTGGCGCGGCTCGCGGCGCCGCGCGTGCAACGGGGCGAGACCGTGACGCCGGCCGATGCGCAGCCCGAATATGTGCGCGACAAGGTGGCGCTGACCACCGCGGAACGCCTCGCACGCGGAGGCGTGCGGTGAGCGCCGCCGCCGCGGCGATCACCGCGCCGGCGGTAGCCCTGACCTTCCGCGATGCCGCGCCGACCGACTTGCCGGCGATGCTCGAGATCGAGTGCGTCGCCCATCTGACGCCGTGGACCGAGGGCAACTTCGTCGATTCGTTCGATGCCGGTCACACCATGCTGCTGGCCATGGATGGCGACGCGATCGCCGGTTACGCCATCAGCATGCAGGTGATCGACGAAGCGCATCTGCTGACGCTCGCCGTGGCGCCTGACTTGCAGCGGCGCGGTATCGGTCGCGCGCTGTTCGCGGCCTGGCGGCAACGCGTCGGGGCTGCTGGCGCGACGCGCCTGTATCTTGAGGTGCGCGCCGGCAACACGGCTGCGCGCGGGCTGTACGCGCGTGAAGGTTTGATCGAAATCGGCCGCCGCAAGGCGTATTACGGTCTTGCCGACGGCAACCGTGGACGCGAGGACGCCATCGTGATGGCCTGTGACGTCACATGATGGACCGCGACAGCATCCTGCGCGAAATGGGCATTGCGCCGATCTGGCGGCTGCGAACGTCGCTATCGGCAGCGGCCGAGGGCGCGACGGCGTCGTTGCCGGCTGCCCAAGCCCCGGCACTTGGCACCGTGTCGTCCGGCGTTGCCGCGCCGCCGGCCGACGCCGCACCGGTTGCGGATGTCGCCAACATGGATTGGGGCGCGCTCGCCGCCGCAGTCGCCGATTGTCGCGCCTGTTCGTTGTGCATGGCGCGCAAGCAGGCGGTGCTTGGCGTGGGCGACGCGCGCGCGCGCGTTCTGTTCGTCGGCGAGGGGCCGGGCGCCGAAGAAGACGAACGCGGCGAGCCTTTCGTCGGGCAGGCCGGCAAGCTGCTCGACAGCATGCTGGCGGCGATCGACATGAAACGCGGCGAGGGCGTCTATATAGCCAACACCGTCAAATGCCGGCCGCCGGGCAACCGCACGCCGACTCCGGAAGAAACGGCGGCCTGCTTCCCGTTCCTGCAACGGCAGATGTCGCTGATCCGACCGCAACTCATCGTTGCGCTCGGCCGTCCGGCGGCGCAGACGCTGCTCGGCGGCGAAGTGAAGATCGGTGCC
>JBGARB010000043.1:0-21175 GCA_044230495.1 Rhodocyclaceae bacterium | reverse complement strand
GCCACCGACGAGGTCGGCGCGACGCACGAAGCGTCCGTCGCCATCGACGAGCATCACCTGCATCGGCTGCCCCGGTACGCTGCGGCCGATGGAGCCGATGCGGCAGTTGCCGTCGATGGGATTGATCGACGACACGCAGGTCGATTCGGTGAGCCCGTAGCCTTCGAGCAAATGGATCCCGGCCTCGCGCTCGACGGCGCGGAACAGCTCCACGGGCATCGGCGCGGCGCCGCAAATCGCATGGGTCAGGCACGACAGGTCGCGCCCGCCACGCGGTGCCTGCAACAGCCCGGCATAGACCGTCGGCACACCGGAAAAGGCGGTCACGCGGTGGTACTCGACGATTTCCCAGAAGCGCGGTATCAATCCCGCCGTGCGAAAGCCCCCGGGTGTGGCCAGCAGGATGTGGCCACCGTGCGCCAGCACCGACAGGCCGGTGCCCAGTTGCGCATTGACGTGGAACAGCGGCAGTCCGGTGAGCACCGTGGCGCCGGGGCGCAGGAACGCGCGACCGGCCAATGCGCCCAGTTGCAACGCGTTGGCGATTTCGTTGCGGTGGCTGTGCGGGGCGATCTTCGGCAGGCCGGTGGTGCCGCCGGTGCAGAAATACGAGGCGATGTCGTCGGCTTCGGGTGCCGCGAACGACAACGCATCGCCGCGCTCGCGGGCAATTTCGGCGGCGAAATCGAACACCGGCACGCCGGCGAGGGTCGCGGGCAGGACAGGCGGGACACGCCCTGGCAGATGTTGCAGCACATCCACCGCAAGCACGCCGGCCAGCCCGTCATGCACGTCGAGCGCTGCCTCGACGCGCCGCCAGATCTCGGGATCGGGATCCGGCGCCGCGGCGATCAGCCAGCGCGCATTCGCCGCGCGCAGCAATTCGCCGATCTGCCGGCCTTCGAGCAGCGGATTGACGGCAAAGACGATGCCGGCCGCCTCGCCGCCCCAGATCGCCAGATGCGTCTGCGGCAGGTTCGGCAGCACATAGGCAACGACATCTTGCCGGCCGATGCCCAGCCGGCGCAGCAGGTGGGCCGTGCGCGTGACCTGCGCCAGCCATTCACCATGCGTCCAGCGCACCGGCGTGGCGTGATCCTCGACGCGGACGAAGAACGACAATGCCGGAGCCGACGGGTCGACACCGGCGCCGCGTGCCAGCAGCGCATACGTCGAATCGCTGGCGGCGGGTTCGGTAAATGCGGTCATTTGCGGGGCAAACTACAGTGGTGGCGGGACGGCGCTTGCGCGGCTAAGACGGCCAGCGGTCGAGCCGGCTGCGGTCGATGTCGGCGATGCGCACGCAACCCGAGAGCGCCATGGCGACCTCGAGTTCCTTCTTGAAGGTGGCAAGCAGATCGCGCAGGCCCGACTCGCCGGCGCCGGCCATGGCCCAGACCCACGGGCGGCCGATCAGCACGGCCTTGGCGCCCAGGGCGACGGCCTTGAAGACATCGAGCCCGCTGCGCACGCCACCATCCATGAAGACGTCGATGCGCGCGCCGACGGCATCGACGACGGCCGGCAGTTTGGCGATGGATGACGCGACGCTGTCGAGCTGGCGGGCGCCGTGGTTGGAGACGATGACGCCGTCGGCGCCGACATCGACGGCCCGCTGCGCGTCATCGGCTTCCTGCAGTCCCTTGAGGATCAGCTTGCCGGGCCAGATGCTGCGCAGCCACTCGATGTCCTTCCAGGTCACCGAGGCGTCGAATTGCTCGTCGAGCCAGGCGCGGTAGGCCGTCAGGTCGGTCGGATCGGGTACGCGGTCGGCAAGGTTGCCGAAGCTGTGCGGCTTGCCTTTGACGCCGATGTTCCAGATCCAGCCCGGTCGCGTGCCCACTTGCCACGCCTTGCCCAGCTTGCACGCCAGCGAGGTGCCGAGCATGCCGTTGCGCGTGTCGCGATGGCGCATGCCGGGCAGCGGCAGGTCGATGGTGAAGGCGAGCGTGGTGACGCCCGCGGCCGTGGCGCGGTCGAGCAGTTCGCGCACTGCCGTGCGGTCGCGGATCATGTAGAGCTGGAACCAGAACGGGTTGGGCGACGCGGCACGGACCTCGCCCAGCGGGCAGATGCCGACCGTCGACAGCGTAAAAGGAATGCCCGCGGCGTCGGCGGCGCGCACGCCCTGCACTTCGCCGCGGCGGCCGAACAGCCCCGCCATGCCCACCGGCGCGAGGATCAGCGGCATGCCGGCCGCCTGGCCGGCAAACGTGGTGCGCGTATCAATGCCATCGACATCCACCAGCACGCGCTGCCTGATGAGCACTTTGGCGAAGTCGTCGACGTTGGCCGCGAGCGTGCGCTCGTCGTTGGCGCCGCCGTCGATGTAGTCGAAGAGGAAACGCGGCAGGCGCTTCTCGGCCAGCCGCCGGTAGTCCAGCGTCGTCGCCGGCAGCACGTTCAACGTCTTTCCCATGGTTCGCCGATCAGAGCTTGTGAAGAAATTCGTCGCGAGCGGGCCGCAGCGGGGTGCGACCGGCGCGCAGAAACCGGAAAGTACACGTGGTACATGAGGATTTCGACAGGGAGGGAACGAAAGGGCCCCTCCCCCTTCATGGCCCAATCCCCGATCCGACACGCGCAGCAGAATTTCTCACAAGCGTTCAGAAGATCTTGCCGGGGTTGAGGATGCCCTTCGGATCGAACATCTGCTTGATGTTGCGCATCAGGCCGACCTCGATGTCGTTGCGGCTGATCGACAGCCACGGCTTCTTCTCGAGGCCGATGCCGTGTTCGGCGGACACCGAACCGCGGAACGCGGCCAGCGGGCCATACACCACGGCCTCGATCTTGCCGCGCTGCGTGAAGTAAACGGGCGGCGGCACCTGCACCACGACATGCAGATTGCCATCGCCCAGGTGGCCGAAGACGAACAGCCGGTGGTTCTCGCCGATCGCCTCGACCAGGCCCGGGCGCAGGCCGGCCACATAGGCTTCCATTTCGGCGATCGGCAGGGAGATGTCGAAGATCACCGGCAGGCCGCCCTTCATGACCTGCTCGACATCGTCGCGCAGGCTCCAGAAGCCATGGCAGTCGGCATCGGACTGCGCGATGGCGGCATCGACGATCAGCCCGGACTCGAAGGCGGATTCCATGGCGTCGTTGAAGCGTTGCGTATCGAGCGTGCGATCGGCGCCCTGCGATTCGACCAGCACGTAGAACGGGTAGTCCTGCACGATCGGCGGCTGGCCATGGGCAGGCGGCGTGGTGACCAGCTTGTAGAAATCCTGCCACATCACCTCGAAGGCCGATAGCGTGCCGCCGAGGCTGCGATCCATGTGCTTGAGGAACTGCGCCACCTTGGCGAATTCGTCCAGCCCGACGAAGGCCATGTTGGTCGAGCGCGGCTTCTCGCGCAGGCGCAGCACCAGCCGCGTGATGACGCCCAGCGTGCCCTCCGAGCCGACGAACAACTGCTTGAGGTCGTAGCCGGTGTTGTTCTTGATGAGATGGTTGAGCGAGGACACCACCGTGCCGTCGGCGAGCACGACTTCAACGCCGAGCACCATGTCGCGCGTCATGCCGTAGCGGATGACGCGGTTGCCACCGGCATTCGTCGCCGCGTTGCCGCCCAGCGTGGCCGTGCCGCGGGCGCCGAGGTCGAGCGGGAAAGAGAGTTCGTGCGCGTCGACCGCTTCCTGCAGCGCCTGCAAGGTCACGCCAGCCTGCACGGTGGCCGTGCGCTGCACGGGATCGACCTGCTCGATGGTGCGCATGCGCTCGAGCGACAGGATGATTTCGTCGGGCGCGGCATCGCCGCCATGGACGAGGCCGGTCAGCCCGCCGTGAGTCACCACCTTCACGTCGTGCGCATGGCACCAGGCGAGGATGCGCGACACCTCTTCGGTCGTGCGTGGCCGGATCAGTGCGGCACCCTTCAGATTGTCCGGCCGCCAGACGCCCGCCGAGCGCTTGCCGACCTCGGCGGCATCGAGCACCGCGCCTTCGTCGCCGCCGCCGATCAGGCCGCGCAACTCATTGACGATATCCATGGTGTCTTTCCTCCTGCTGAAATTGATGGCGAGCGCTGAAGTCCGCGGCATGCCAAGCGCCCCGATCGACCGCGCACTGCCGAAACACAGTGGTGGCGGGACGGCGCATGGCGGCCGTGTCAGATCATCGCTTCGATCAGCCGCGGCCCCTTGTGCTTCATGGCGTCGGCGTACTGTGCAGCGAATTCCTCGGCGGTGGTGGCGCGACTGGCCGGCATGCCGAAGCCCTCGGCGATCTTCACCCAGTTCATTTCCGGATTGTGCAGGTCGAGCATCGACAGCGCCTTCGGCCCGGCACCGAGGGCGCCGACGCGTTGCAGTTCGATGTTGAGGATCGCATAGCTGCGGTTGGCGTAGATCACCACGGTGATGTCGAGGTTCTCGCGCACCATGCTCCACAGCGCCTGCACGGTGTAGGCGGCACCTCCGTCGCCATGCGGACAGATCACCTTTCGATCGGGCGCCGCCAGCGCCGCACCCAGCGCCATCGGCAAGCCATCGCCAATGGAACCGCCGGTCAACGGCAGATGCGTGTGCGGCCGCGCACGCGACATCGTCATCAACAGCGGCAGGCCCGATGTGGCGGCCTCTTCGGCCAGGATCGCGCCTTCGGGCGTCAGTTCGGCGATCACCTGCGCAACGCTCATGGCGTTCAGCGAGCCTGTGGGCAGCCCGGGCAATTGCAGGGGCACGCGCACCGGCGAACTGGCCGGCGCGCCGAGCGCATCGGCCAGTGCCGCCAACGCGCCGGCACCGTCTTCATGCGCATGCGCCAACGTCGAGAATTGCAGGCCGTCGGGAGCGCACCAACTGGGTTTGCCCGGGTAGGCGAAGAACGACACCGGCGGCTTGCTGCCGACGAGGACGATCTGCTCGATGCCTTTCAGATAGGCGACGATCTGTTCGGCGAAGTAGGGAATGCGCTCGACCGGCACGCGGCCGGCACCCAGCTCGCTGTGCGGCGCGAAGGTATCGCACAGCAGGCGCGCGCCGGTCTTGGCCTGCACGCGCCCTGCCGCCTCCAGTCCGGCGCCGTGCAGCGCGGCGCCGCGCAACAGCAGCGCCGTCTTCTTGCCATTGCCGAGCAGCCGGGCGATGTCGTCGATGGCGTCCGAGCTGACGACGGCGGGACCGATGTCGGGCAGCGGGCCGGCGGCGCGCTCGGCGTCAGTCCAGGCCGTGTCCGCCGGCAGGATCAAGGTCGCGATGCCGCCGGGCGCACTGCGCGCCGCCTGCACGGCGCGTGCCGTGTCGGCGGCGACGTTCAGCGCGCTTTTCGATTCGCAGATCCACGATGACACCGGCCGCGCGAAGCCGACGATGTCGGACGTGAGCAGCGCGTCGTATTGCAGGTGGTAGGTCGCATGGTCGCCAACGACATTGACGATCGGCGTGCCCGCGCGGCGCGCGTTGTGCAGGTTGGCGAGGCCGTTGGCAAGGCCCGGGCCGAGGTGCAGCAAGGTCGCCGCCGGCTTGCCGGCGATGCGCCCGTAACCGTCGGCGGCACCGGTGACCACGCCCTCGAACAGGCACAGCACGGCACGCATCTGCGGCGCGGAATCGAGCGCGGCGATGAAGTGCATTTCGGACGTGCCGGGATTGGCAAAGCAGATGTCGACGCCGCAGTTGACGAGCGTCTGCATCAATGACTGCGCACCATTCATGGTGTCCTCCTGAGTGCCGTGTGGGTCGGAAACTGCCAGCGCGCCCTGTGTCGGGCTTCGGCCGCAGTATGGCGTCAATCCATCGTCGCGTGGCCGTGACGGGCGAGTGCAAGCCGCCAGACTGTCGCCGAGCAGACAATCCTGCCGGGCCGGCCGGCCAAACCACAGTCGTGGCGACGCGGCGCTCCGCATACCCCTTGTTGCACGAACACAACAGGCCACTTGCGAGGCAGTGACCAGAAATCGCCGCAATCACCGACGAAATCCTGTCATTTGCCTTACGGATCGTGCCATTTGTCGCGCGGATGCGGGCTATTATTCGCCGGCTGCAACAATCATCCAAGGCAGGCGGGAGGGTCGGCGACGCAACGATACCCACGAGGCGTCGCTGCAATTAGACCGGCAACGATCAATTTGCACGACACGAGGAGTTCCACACATGAAGGCTTCAACAAATCACGTTTTGCGTACGTCGCCGCGCGCGATGGCGCTGGCCGTGCTGGCGGCGACGTCGCTGCCGGCGGCAGCGCTTGAGTTCTCGACCGACGCGGGCTGGAACGGCAGCGTCAATACCACGTTGTCGGCCAGCGCAAGCTGGCGGGCCGAAGGCCGCGACAAGGCCCTGCTGTGGGAAAAGAACGCCGCACTCATCGGCGTCGGTGGCGCCAGCGCAGCCGGCATCACACCCGGCTGGGGCGGCGCGCTGACGGACGACGGCAACCTCAACTATGGCAAGGGCGACCGTTACCAGACACTCTACAAGTTCCTCACCGAACTCGACATCTCCAAGCAGGGCACCGGCGCGCTGATCCGCGTCAAGGGCTGGTACGACCAGTCGTTGAACGACAAGGAAGTGCCGTGGGGCAATGGCACCACCGGCTACGCATGGGAGTCGCGCCGCACCAGCCGCAAGCTCTCCGACAAGGGCTTCGATCCGCTGGCCAAGTTCGACGGCATCCATCTGCTCGATGCCTATGGCTATACCGAATTCGATGTCGGCGCGCCGCTGCAGATTCGCGTCGGCCGTCAGGCCATCAACTGGGGCGAGAGCCTGTTCATCCAGGGTGTCAACCAGCTTGCGCCGCTCGACGTCATCGCGCTGCGCAAGGCCGGTACCGAAATCAAGGAAGCGCTTCTGCCCGTCTGGTCAATCTACGGCAACCTCGGCCTGCCGATGGGCATGTCGCTCGAAGCCTACTACCAGTTGAAGTGGGAGCCGACGGCCATCGACAGTTGCGGCACCTATTGGTCGCCGGTCGATCTGGCCATCAGCACCAGCGCCAACGGCTGCAACTACACGCAGTTCTCAGTCGCGGGGCTCGAAACCGATCTGGCCAACACCGGCATCGACGCCATTCGCGGCGTCAAGGGCTTCAAGCCCAAGGACGGCGGCCAGTGGGGCATCGCGCTGCGCCTCCCGGTCGAGTCGATCGACACCGAGTTCGGCCTGTATGCGATGAACATCCATTCGCGCACGCCCATCATTTCCGGCTACTACAGCGGCGGCACTGCCTTCCTCGCAACCGGCGCCGGACAGCAGGCGGTCGTCGCGATGACGATGCGCAAGCTGGGCCTGACCAATCCGGCACAGGCGATCGCCGCACTGGCGAACCCGGCACTGTCGGGCCTGATGGCGCGCCACGTGCTGGCCAACAGCGCGACGTCGTTCTGGGAATATCCGGAAGACATCCAGATTTTCGGCATCAGCGCGGCGACCAACATCATGGGTTGGTCGACCGGCTGGGAATTGTCACTGCAGAAGGACGTGCCGGTGCAATTCAACGGCAACGACATGCTGGCCGTCGCCGCCACCGGCGCCGGTCCGCTGGCCAGCGTCATCACCGGCCGCGGCATTGCGCGCGGCGACATGGTGCATGGCTACGAGCGTTACGACAAGACGCAGTTCCAGGTCAATGGCGTGTATCTGCTGCCGTCGATGCTGGGCGCCACCAACGGCATGCTGGTCGCCGAGGCGGCGTTCCAGTGGAGCGACGTGCCAGGCAGCGACGGCACCAAGCCGCGCTACGGCCGTGCCTTCGTGTTTGGCTCCGGGGGCACCGACGCCGCCAATCGTTGTACGGCGACGGCGGCCTCGCTCGCCGGTGGCACCTACAACCCGCAGCAGGACGGCTGCAAGAACGATGGCTACATCGACGACTTCGCTTGGGGCTACCGCATCCGCGCCTCGCTCGACTATCCGGGGATGATCGGCGGCAGCTGGACGATCACGCCGAGCCTGTTCTGGGCCCACGACGTCGACGGCTATTCGATGGACAGCCAGTTTGTCAAGGACCGTCAGGTGCTCTCGCTGGGACTGGGATTCAACAAGAACAAGGTGCACAACGTCAGCATCAACTACACCATGTATTCCAACGACGCCACCTTCGACATGTTCCGCGACCGCGACAACTACTCGATAGCGTACAGCTACACGTTCTGACCTCTGGAGGAGAAAGAAGATGAAGCACATCAAGACAGTGTTGGCGGTCGCGGTGGCGGGCGTGTTTGCCGCGAACCCGGCGTGGGCGAAGCTGACCGACGCCGAAGCGGCGCGGCTGGGCAAGGATCTGACGGCCACCGGCGCCGAGATGGCCGGCAACAAGGACGGCAGCATCCCGGCCTACACCGGCGGGCTGACCAAGGCCCCGGCCTGCTACAAGACCGGCGTCGAATACTGCGACCCCTTCCCCGGCGACAAGCCCAAGTTCGAGATCACCGGGGCCAATGCCGACCAGCACAAGGACAAGCTCGCCCCCGGGCTGATGGCCATGCTCAAGAAGTACCCCAGCTTCAAGATGCCGGTGTATGAAACGCGGCGCACTGCCGCGATTCCCGCCGACATCGCCAAGACCGTCAAGGACGAGAGCACCAAGATCGACCTCAACGGCTTTGGCCTGGCCAACCGCGTCGACTCCACCACCCCCTTCCCGATCCCCAAGAACGGGCTGGAGGCGATCTGGAACCACAACGTGCGTTATCTGGGTGGCGGCCTCGTGCGCGAATCCAGCGGCTTCCCGGTGCGTGCCAACGGCGACTTCTTCAAGATCACCACCATCGAGACGCGCATCTTCAACCAGAACATGGACAAGCCGCAGGACAACAAGCTGCTGTTCTACATGAACTACTTCACCGCGCCGCCGACACTGGTGGGCACCGTGTTCCTCGTCCATGAGCCGGTCGATCAGGTCAAGGAGCAGCGCTCGGCGTGGATCTACAACGCCGGTCAGCGCCGCGTGCGGCGCGCGCCCGACCTGGCCTACGACGCCGTCAATGACGGTACCGAAGGCATGCGCTTCACCGACCAGTACGACGCCTACAACGGCGCCCCGGACCGCTACGACTGGAAGCTGGTGGGCAAGAAGGAGATGTACATCCCCTACAACGCCTACAAGATCGGCGAGAAGAAGGTCAAGTACGCCGACGTGATGACCAAGCACCATGCCAACCCGGATCTGACGCGCTACGAACTGCACCGTGTCTGGGTGGTCGAGGCGACGCTGAAGGACGGCCAGAAGCACAGCTACGGCAAGCGCACCTTCCTGCTCGACGAGGACAGCTGGAACGTCGTCATCGAGGATTCCTACGACACCAAAGGCAATCTGTGGCGAGTGGGCATCCATCCACCGATCCAGTACTACGATGCGGGCGTGATGCAGTCGCGCTACAACGCATGGCACGACCTGACCAACGGCGCCTATCTGCTCTCCGGCCTCGACAACGAGTCCAAGGGCGCAGTGCTGTGGGGCCAGAAGGGCAAGCTCGCCGACTTCCAGCCGGACGCTCTGCGCCGCGCCGGCAAGTAGGCCGCTCCCGCTGCAACGACAAGGGCCGCATCTGCGGCCCTTGTCGTTTGGATCGGCCACCAGCGACGACCTCCGGGCGGCACGACACGCCTTTGCCCGCCGCCTACCGCCTGCCGATGACCGCACCAAACTACAGTGGTGGCGGGACGGCACTTACATGACGCGCTCGACCGGCGGCGGCATGTAGTCGCCTTTGAGCGCCTTGGCGCCCGGCTGGTACATGCGCAGGATCATCCAGAACGGGCCGTCGGCGCTGGGTAGCCAATTCGCCGCGGCATCGCCTTCGGGCTTGTCCTTCTGCACATGGACGGTGATCGCGCCGTCGGGATCGCGCTTGAGCGTGGGTGTGCGGTCACCGAAGGCATAACGGTTGATCGGGTTGTCCACCAGCTGGTTGTTGGGCAGGCTGTACATTGTCACCGACCAAAATGCGTCAACCGGCGGCAGATTGTCGGCCGCGAAGCGGATGCGATAGCGTCGGTCGCCCTGCAAACGCTCGCCCTTGTCGTCGATGAAGGCCGGCAGGTAGATGGCTTCTTCGGCCGCATTGCCGCCATAGCCCATCAGACCGACCGTAGAGGCCAGCAGGCGGTTGTCGCCATACCGGCCGATGTTTGTGGCATAGCGCCAGCCGTTGCGCAGTTCGCCCATTTCAGTGGCATGGAAGCGGACACGGGTGAAGCCGACCTTGACCGCTTTCATCAGGCCGCGCCGCTGCGCTTCGGTGAGCCTGGCCGGATCGAAGGTGAGTCCCGGACCGATCCCCAGCGCCCGCCCGAGTTGCGCCACTTCCTTGTCCTGCGCGCGCACGCCACCGAAAGCCCACGCGCGATTGAGCAACCTGAAGAACTCGAGGTTCTGCCACAGCGGATTGTCTAGCTTGGGGTTGGATACCGGGCTGGCCGGGTCGGCTGTCATGTACCTCGCGGCCTTGTTCAAGGGTTCGAGCTTGTAGGTCTTCAGGTGTGCGACCACCGGCGCGATGTCGGCTTCCACCTCTGGTCTGACCACGGTACGCGCCTGCAGGAACACACCGGTGGTGGTGGTGTCGATGCGTCTGACGCCGGCCGGCAGCGTGCCTTTCCAACCCGGCGGCACGAAGGCGTAAACGCCTGCCTTCGATTTGACCCGGCTGCCCACGTAATCCAGTGTGTTGAGCGCCCAGTCGGTGGATTGCACGGTCCAGTAACGATCGAGCGGCTTCGGAATCGTCATTAGCACCGGGCCCTGGCGCAGATCCAGCCAGGCCAGCCCATACACCGTGTCGTTGTTGGGCGTGAAGTCGATCGCCGACGCCGGCGTCGCCAGGCCGGGATAGACATTGAAGGTGTTGAGCGGCGCATTGAGCGATGCGCCCGGATGGATGTCCTTTTCCATCAGGATCTGCGAGCGCGCATACACGGCGCCAGTGACGTAGGCCTGATAGCCCAGCGCAAAGGCTTCGGCTTCGGCCAGTTCGTCGGGCAGCACGCCGGGTTTGACTTGCGCCTGCACGTTGAGCGATAGCGCTGCGCCAGCCAGCAAGCCCAGCAGACACTTGCCGAGCGCATTGAATGTCAGTTTCATGATGATCCTCCGGTCCGCCTATTTTTTCGATACGCCAAGCGTCGATGCGCCGATGCCCGAGCCCCTTTGCCGCGGCGGAAACTCCTGCAGGCTCTTCTGGAACTTCGCCAGTTGCGGCATCACCATCGCCAGGATGTAGCTCTTTTCCTTCATCCACAAAAGGTGGCCGCCGGTTTCCGGCGTGCGCTCGAAGGGGTCCAGCTTGATGTCGACGATCATGCCGCCGTCGAGCACCTCGCGTGCGCCAAGCCAGATATTCTTGAGCGCCAGATGCAGCTTCCAGTGGTCGACGCGGAAGGCGTTGAAGTCGTTCTCGCCATATAAGAAGAATTCGCGCCGCTGGCTCTTGCCCTTCCCGGTCAGCATCGCGGTCTGGTCGTAGCCGTCCAGATGCACCTTGTAGTCGCGCTCGCCGATTCTTGCTCCGGCCTTCAGGCGTTCCTTGACATCGGCATCGCCTGCCGCCGCCATTAGCGTCGGCAGCCAGTCTTCCATGGTCATGAACTCGCCAGTCCAGGTGTTCGGCGCCACCTTGCCCGGCCAGCGCACGAACATCGGCACGCGGAAGCCGCCGTCCCACGTCGTGCCCTTTTCGCCGCGGAACGACGCAGCGCCAGCACTGGGCCAATGCGCCAGATTGACGCCGTTGTCCGATGTGAACAACACGATGGTGTTGTCCGCCACACCCATGTCGTCAAGGGATTTGAGCAGCTTGCCGACGATGGCATCCAGATGCAGAAGACCGACGGCATACAGGCCGTGGCCGCTCTTGCCCTGGAACTCCGGCGGCACGTGAATCTGCTGGTGCATTGCCGCGGGGGCGAACCACAGGAAGAACGGCTTGCCGCTCTTCCTGGTGCGCGCCAGCCAGTCCTGCGAAGCCGCCAGCACTTCGTCATCAAACGTCTCCTGGCGCTTGGCGCCGAGCAGTCCCTTGTCCTCGATGGTCTGCCGGCCGACCTTGCCGAAACGCTTGTCGACGGTCTCGTCGTCCTTGTCGCTGGCGCGGGTGTAGAGCACGTTGCGCGGGCGGCCGACGAAGTTGGGGTCTTTCGGAAACTCCGGCTGCTCGAACATCTCCATCATGTTCAGGTGATAAAGCAGACCGAAGAACTCGGCGAAGCCATGCACCGTCGGCAGGTGTTCGTTGCGATCGCCGACATGGCTCTTGCCGAACTGGCCGGTGGCATAGCCGCGCGCCTTGAGCAGCTCGGCCAGCGTCAGGCCCTCCGCCGCAAGCCCGACCGGCGAGCCGGGCTGTCCCACCGAAGTGAGGCCTATGCGGATCGGATACTGCCCGGTGATGAACGCCGCACGACCGGCGGTACAACTGGACTGGGCGTAGAAGTCGCTGATCGTCAGCCCTTCGTTGGCGATGCGGTCGATGTGGGGCGTCTTCACCGCGCCGACACCGCGATGGATGGCCGAGATGTCCATCGGCGAAACGTCGTCCGTCATGATGACGACGATGTTCGGCGGGCGGTCGGCGGCACTGGCCAGCGTTACCGCGGCGGACAACAGCACGGCAAACAGGGCTTGCTGCAGCCTCATGGCGCTTCTCCTCGTGATTGGCATGTCATTTCACGCGCTCGACGGCGGGCGGCGCGTAGGTCTGGTCGATCATCGCCTGCCCCGGCAGGTAGGCGCGCAGGAACAGGTTGAACGGGCCTTTCGGCGCCGGCAGCCAGTTGGACAGCTTGTCGCCCGGCGGCTCGGCCTGGATGACGATTTCGAGCGAGCCGTCGGCGGCATACGTCAGGTCCTTGTCCGGGCTGCCGCGCGAGTAGCGGCCGATCGGGTTGTCCGCCAGATCGTAGCGCTCGTCGTACAGCTTGATCGACCAGAAGGCCCGCGCCTGCGGCAATTGCGCCGATGTGAAGCGCAGCCGGTAGCGGGCCTGGCTGCCATCGAGCAGCGCACCGTCGGCATCGTGATGCGCGCGCAGCTTCACGACTTCCTCGACATGGTGTTCCTGCATGCCGGCGAACGACTGCGGGGTCGCCCGCCCGAGAAAATCGAGGTGCTCCGCCATGCGGCCCCAATGCAGGTCGCCATAAACCCAGCCATTGACGCGCTAGGCCCCCGTGCCGGAAAGCGCCACCGCCTTGAGCAGCGCCAGGCCCTCGGCTTGCGCGCGGGCCAGACCCTTGCGCGTCGGCTCGTCGAGCGACGACAGGTCGTCGGACATGCCCGGCCCGAGGCCGATTCGCCGCAGCCCGGCCACCAGCGCCGCGTCGCGCGGCGGCGGCGGGTTTTCGGTCATGCCGCGGTTGAGCGTGCGGAAGAACCACAGCGGATCGGAGCCCGGCGGCACCGGGTCGAGCACATCGCGTTGCGTGGCGACATAAGGCTTGCCGGACTGCCATGCCGACAACGGCGCCAGCGTCACGCGATCCTGCAGGCGATGCGTCGGCGCCAAGTCGTCGCGACTGTCATAGACGATGCGCAGCAGCAGCAGCCCCTTGGCGGTCGGCGAGCGCAGCACGCCGACGATGCCCTTGGGCGTCTTGCCCTTCCAGCCGGGGCCGACGACGAGGTGGCTGCCGGCGCGATTGCCGGTCGCCCGCAGGCCGACGTAGCCGAAGATGTCGGAATACATCTCCATCATCTGCACGCTCAGGTAGCGCTTGCCGGCCTCCGGCACGGTGATGACCAAAGGCTCGTTGGCGACGTCGAACCAGGCCGCCGAATACAGCAGGTTCTCGGTGATCGAGCTGCCGTACTTGTCGGCCGAGGTGCCCGGTTGCCGCTGGTGGTAGAAGGCATGCAGCGGCGAATCGACCTGTCCGGCCGGCCGCTCGACCATGCCGTACCGTGCCATGACATTGCGCACCACCGGATAGCCGTAGACCAGCGCCTGCATGCCGGCGGTGTAGGCATAGGTCTCGCGCCAGTCGGCAGTGGCCGCTTCCGCAGCGGGCGCCGCGTTCGCGTACCCGCAGCACAGCGATGTCGCGATGAGGGCCAGCAGGCGCCCCGTCGTTTGCAGCGTACGAAGGGCATCCATGGTCATGGCACCTGTCGGATCACGGGCGGCACGACATAGCTCTGGTCGAGCAGCGTCGGGCCGGGAAAATATGCGCGCAGGAACAGGTTGAAGTCCTTGCCCCTGGGCGCGGGCAGCCAGTTCGCTTGCCTGTCGCCCTCGGGCGGATCGGCCTGGATCCAGATCGTCAGCGAGCCGTCGGCGCCGTAGCGCAGACCGGGCACCTTGTCGCCGAACGAATAGCGGCCGGCGTCGTTGAAGACCAGGTTGTAGCGTTCGTCGTAGAGCGTGACCGACCAGAACGCGCGTGCCTGCGGAATCTGTTCCCTGGCGAAGCGGATGACGTAGCGATGGTCGCCGTTCAGCGGCCGGCCGTCGCCATCGGTGAAGGTGCGCAGCTTGACCGTCTCTTCGATCAGGTGCTCGGTGACCCCCGACAGGGCCTGCGTGCCCGCGCGGCCGAGGAAATCCGCATCGGCCGCCATGCGCCCCCAGTTGCTCGGGCCGTAGAACCAGTTGTTGCGCACTTTCGTCGCGCCGGTGATCGAACCGCCGGCCTTGGCCGTGCGCGCCAGCAGGCTCTGGCCATCGACGATCGCGCGTTGCAGCCCGCGCTTCACGGCCGGATCGAGCGCGTCGAGCTCGCCCTTGGCCAGCGGGCCGAGGCCGACCAGCGCAAACTGGCGCATCAGGGCCTCGTCGCGCACCGGCGGCGGGTTCTCCTTCATGGCGGCGTTCATGGTCTTGAAGGCGCCGAGGGCGTCGCTTCTGGGCCACACGTCGAGCACATCGCGCGATGCGGCCGGCACCTTGTCCGCCGGCTTGCCGTAGTGCGACAGCGGCGTGATGCGGTAGCCGTCCTGGAACGCACGCATGCGCACGAGGTCGTCGGCGCTGCCGTCGGTGAACGTGCGCCCGGCGATCAGTACCGACGGCGTCCACGACGCGATCGTGCCCTTGATGCCGGCAGGGACCTTGCCCTTCCAGCCCGGCCCGGTGACCAGATAGTCGCCTGCCACGTTGTGCGTCGCGCGCACGCCGATGTAGCCGATGGTGTCCGAGTAGAAATCCATCAGCTGCAGCGTGTAGTAGCGCTGGTCCGGATTGGGCGGCACGGTGAGCACCACCGGCTCCTTGCCGACATCCAGAAAGGTCAGCGAATACGGCGTCTCGCGGTTGGGCGAACCGCCGTACTGCAGCTTGGGATCGGACAGCGCGCGCGAATGCCAATATTCATTGACACCCATCGACACCTCGCCTTTCGGCCCTTCGATCCACTGCCAGCGCAGGCCGGCGTACATGATCGCCGGGAAGCCGTAGATATACGCCTGCATCCCGGTCAGATAAGCGAACTCCTCGTTCCACGGCAGCGACGCCGGGTTGGCCGGCGCCTGTGCCAGTGCCGTGCCCATGATGCCGGTGGCGAGGGCCGTGCCAGCGAGCCAACGACGCATGGTGGCACCGGGCGAATGCGATTTTCCGTGCATGACTTCCTCCGTCGGGGCGATCCTTGCTAGATTAGGCGGCGACGCCTCGCCACTCTGTCTGCCACGCGACAAATCATCATGACCCGCGCCGAATCCTATCGTCCGCTCGCCGAACGCATGCTCGCCGAAACGCCGGATTGGCAACGCCTCGATGCCGCTGCACGTGTGCGCCTGCTCGATTCCGGCAGCCTGCGCCGACATGCCGCCGGCGTCAATCTCCATCGTCGCGGCGAACCCATGACCGAGCTGGTGTTCGTCGTCACCGGCAACCTCGAAGTCAGCGTCCAGGGCGTCGACGGCCGGCGTGCCGTGTGCTGGTACGTCGAGCCGGGCCAGTTCATCGGCGTCGTGCCGCTGCTCGACGGCCTGGGCGGCATCCATGACGTCATCGTGCATACCGAAGCCGTGGTGCTGCATGTCCCCAAGGAGGCCTTTCTCTCCGCGCTGCGCGACGAACCCGCGCTGGTCATGGCGATCGTCCGCATCCTGTGCGATCGCACGCGCACGCTCTACGAGCTGCTCGCCGCCAGCGCGCTGCAGACGCTGCGCACCCGCACCGCGCGCATGATCATGCTGCTGGCCGATCGCCACGGCCGCCAGCGCGAAGGCCGCATCGAGCTCGACCTGCGGCTCTCGCAGGACGATCTGGCCGACATGCTCGGCGTCTCGCGCCAGTCGCTCAACCGCGAGCTCAAGGCGCTCGAGGCCAACGGCGTCGTCTCGCTGGCGTACTCGCGCATTGCGGTCGCCGATGCCGCGCAGCTCGAGCGCATCGCGCGCGGCGACGCCTGAGCGCCGTGCCGCCACCACTGTAGTTTCGTGCCACGCCTCCTGCCTCTTGTCGTCGCCGTGCTGGCGCTCGGCGCGGCGCTCGCCGCCTGGCGGCCCTGGTCCGCGCCGGACGCACCGGCATCGACGCTCGCGACCGCCCCGCCCGCCTACGTCGGCAGCGCGCGCTGCACCGCCTGCCACGCGCCGCAAGCCGCGGCGTGGCGCGACTCGCAGCACGCCCATGCAATGCAGCCGGCAACGCCCGACACCGTGCTGGGCCGCTTCGATGGCAAGACGCTGCGCCACGGCGCCAGCACCACCCGCTACTTCCTGCGCGACGGCAGGCCGCAGGTCACCACCGAGGGTGCCGACGGCACGGCGGTGACGCTCGATGTCACCCACACGTTCGGTATCGCGCCCTTGCAGCAATACCTCGTCGACCTGCCTGATGGCCGCAAGCAATCGCTGGGCGTGGCCTGGGACGCGCGCCCGGCGACACGCGGCGGACAGCGCTGGTTCCATGTGTTTCCCGGCCCGGGCACGCGGCCCGGCGACCCGCTGCATTGGTCCGGCATCGACCAGAACTGGAACTACCAATGCGCCGATTGCCACGCGACCGGCCTCATCAAGGGCTACGACGCCGCGGCAAACCGATTCGCGACGACGTCGACCGACATGCATGTCGCATGCGAAGCCTGCCACGGTCCGGGCTCGGCGCACCTCGCGTGGGCCGACAGCGCACCCGACAAGCGCCCGGCCCTGGCCGGCGCCGGCCTCGGCGCGCCGCTCACTTCGCGCCATGCCAGCGCGCTGCCGCTGCCCGGCGCACCCGTCGTGACGTCGTCATCGCGACAGGCCGAGATCGAAGTCTGCGCACGCTGCCACGCGCGCCGCGGCCAGTTCTCGGACGACCATCGCGCCGGCGATGCGCTGCTCGACCACTTTCGTCCGGCGCTCATCGAGCCGGGGCTGTACTTCGCCGACGGCCAGCAGCGCGACGAAGTGTTCACATGGGGCTCCTTCCTGCAAAGCCGCATGCACGCAGCCGGCGTGACCTGTTCCGACTGCCACGAACCGCACGCCGGCACGCTGCGCGCGCCCGGCAATGCGGTGTGCACCCAGTGCCACGCCGCGACCGCTTACGACGCCGCCACCCATCACCATCATCGCGAAGGCGGCGAAGGCGCCGCTTGCATCGCCTGCCACATGCCGGCGACGACCTACATGGGTGTCGACCCGCGGCATGACCACAGCCTGCGCCTGCCGCAACCGACGCGCAGTGCCGCGCTCGGCACACCGGACGCCTGCACCGGCTGCCACGCCAGGGAAGGCGCGGCGTGGACGGCTGCCGCCGTTCGCCGCTGGTTTGCGCAGCCGCGCGCCGGCCACCAGATCTTCGCGGAGCCCTTTGCCGCCAGCGAGCGGCGCGAGCCCGGCGCGGCGGCCGCGCTGATCGCCATCGTGCGCGACCGCACGCAGGGCGGGCTGGTACGCGCCAGCGCGCTGTTGCGCCTGCCGGCACCGCTGGACACCGACGCCCTGGCCGCGGCTGCCAAAGCGCTCGACGATGCCGACGACATCATCCGCTACGCCGCCGTGCGCGCGCTGTCGTCTGCCGAGCCGGCGATCCGCGCCTACCATCTCGCGCCGCGCCTGACCGATGCACGACGGCTGGTGCGCATCGAAGCAGCCCATGCGCTCGCCGGCGAGGCCGAACACGCGCTGGATGCCGACGCGCAGCGCCAGTTCGCCGGCGCACTTGCCGAAGCGGTCGCCGCCGAGCGCTTCAATGCCGACCGGCCGGAAGCCAACACGCGCCTGGGCGATCTCTACGCCGCGCGCGGCGATGCCGCCGCCGCGCAAGCTGCCTATCGCGATGCGCTGGCCCGCGATGCGGGCTTCGTGCCGGCCTGGCTGCACTGGGCGAACCTGACGCAGCGACGCGACGAAACCGCCACCGCCGCGAAGTTGCGCGAGGGCCTGGCACGCGTCCCGGCATCCGCCGAATTGCGCCATGCGCTCGGCCTGTCGCTGGTGCGCCAGGGGCGGGCCGGCGACGCGGTGTCGTGGCTCGTCGACGCGGCGCGCGCCGCACCCGACAATCCGCGCTACGCCTATGTCGCCGCCGTCGCCCTGCATGACACCGGCAAAGTCGTCGAGGCGCGCCGCGCCGTCACCGCGGCGCTCGCCCGCCATCCGCACGACGCCGCGCTGCGCGAGGCGGCGCTGGCGTGGCGGTAGGCCAATCCGCCGTGCCGCCACCACTGTAGTTTGGGCTGGACTGGCGACAAGGCGCAAGGCAAAACTGCGCTCCGAATCCACGGAGTTTTCCGGCGGTGTCGTCGCTCTTTTCAGGCGTTCATTCACTCCGCGGGTGACACCGCCACGCCCCGCCGAGCGCCTGGCGCGGGTGATAGCCGCGGCGCTTGCTACTTCGCCACCGCATGGGAAACCGTGGTCTGTCCCCTATTGTTCCCTCCTGCGCTATGCAACACGGATTCGACACCCGCATCGTAACGCAGCGAGTTCGTCAGCCCACTTCTATCTCTTTGGTTTATCAGCGCTATTTCTTAAGGTAGTGCCATTGGAGCCTGGCCCCTTTGATTTGAGAGAGGATCGGCGGCAAGCATTACGTCCGGCAGGGACGTAACTTCGCCGTGAGGCGCCGCCACTCGGGCGGCGCCAGAGAAAGGTCAGCGCCTATATGCGCGCTGCCTGTTCCTGCCGTGATGGCCAGGAGAACAACGGGTTTTCAGGAAACCCGTAAATTGAAGCTGCCCCGAAGGGCTGCTTCGTTTTTGCGGCTCTTTTGGCCGCGGCCCCAACATGGGGGCATAGACGTTTGAAGGGATTCTAGTGAAGTGAGGTGCGGGGTTTCAAGTGCATTGCGGTGCGAATGGACCACACTTGGGCCACATTTCAGGCGCTAAACCGCGCCACGCCTAGTGAAACGCGGACCACACGATTGTTTGGGGGTAGGCCAGAGCATCGATGCGAAGCTGACCCCCGTATCGCTCGAGCAGATACCGCGCAAAGCTCGGTGGGTAAGGTCTTTCTGCTTATACCTTATGAATAATCGCAGCCTGCCCTCTATTGCTGCTTCTGGTTTGCAAAGAACTCACGAGTCTTTTCGATCAGGTTCCGCAAATCGACAAGGAGCTTGGCCGCCTCTGCGCGGAGCGGAATCCATGCAGGATTTCTCATGGCTACCAGATTGTCGTCAGCCGATAACACGTCTTGCGGAATGGCTTGTAATGAAACTAGCATTTGTTTTATCGCCTCTTTCTGAGACGGCCCCAAGTAGTCGACAGGCCAGGCCACCAAAGCTGCCCCCAGGTCCATTGCATCATGCTGTATCTCCCAAGCTACATTTACATTCCCCATGAGCTCGCATTGCTCAGGTGCGTCCAATGCGAGCACCTTGATTGCCTGGACAAAATAATGGAAGCAATTGTTGAAGGACTCGTCATTTAGGATCGAATCATTATTCACTGTAACGGGTTGCATAACTAGCTTCGCCTCACCGGGACGATGATTCTCAATGTGCCTCTCCGGAATAAAGCATCAAACCAATACCAACGCCCAACCGGAGTAGCCAATTTGTAGCAGGTGCAGCTGCTGGTGCGGCCGGTCGATTGCCTGGGTGAGCTTGTTCCGCCGTAACGGGACTTCCTTGTAGGTTGTACCTCTGCCACTTCCCTTCCGGGGTCTTTGTCTTCCAGTACGCGTCCGGGGCGTTGGCAGGCCACCCATTTGCGCGATCAGGCACGTATCTGCAGATATCCCGTGGCCCGCCACCTGGGTTTTGCGGGCCTTGAAAGGTACCTGGCGGCTGCCCAGCCTGTGGCTCCCAAGGCCCACCTTGAATGTTCGCGGGCGGCGTCTGGCCTGTATAGGCTTGCAGCCCCAGCGGATCGACAAACGAAACCGGATTCCCCCCGACATAGGTGTAGGTATTGATCCCCCCCGCCAACCCGATCGGATCGCTCTGCACGTACCTTCCCCCGAGCGGCGAATAGTCCCTGAAATAGTTGTAGTTCAGCGCCGTCTCATTGTCGCGGTACTGGCCAGGGAATGCAAGCGGCATCACAAACGATCCTGCACCTGATGGATTTTCCTCCGGCGCGCTGTTGCCGAAGGGCTCGGTGGTCGGCAGATCGCGCCAAACCACATTGTTTGCCGCGTCGGTAACCAGGCGCGGCGTACCCAGATGGTCGGAGTCGATGAAATACAGGCCGTGCGCCAGCGGGTTGGGCGGTGGCGGCGGCGGTGCCGCGATCTCGACGAAGCGGACGGCGTCGGCGATCACATAACCTCCGCCCACAGCCTGGTCGGTGAGGACAACATGGGTTTGCTCCGGCTCCAGGTCAAATGTGCCGAGCAGATTCCACTGGCCGCCATTGAGCTTTTGATTGACCAGTATCTCGGTCTCCCCGCCCACGTGCAGCACGAAGTATTGCGCGGCAGCAGGCCGGTTGTCGCTGGCCGACCATTTCGCATACACCTCGTAGAGGCCCCGCTGGGCCAAAGTCGGCGTCCAAATCGCGCTGTTGTCGGTGGGACCGCCTTCTGGCACCGCCATCACCACATCCGCGATCACGTTGCCGTTCGCCTGATCGGTGAGCCGGACTTGCGCCCGCCATCCGCACGACGCCGCGCTGCGCGAGGCCGCGCTGGCGTGGCGGTAGGCCAATCCGCCGTGCCGCCACCACTGTAGTTTGGCGGCGCGGCAGCGGTTGCGCTACTTCGGCGTCGCGGCGAGTTCCTCGCGCAGGTCATGGGCGCGCTTGACGACAAAGGCGCGGATCTGCTCGACCTACTCCGGAATCAAACGGCCGCCGAACGGCGTCATGCCCAGATGCGAGCGCTCGACGTAGACGATGGCGGCGAACTGCTCGTGCTT
>JBGARB010000002.1:0-75968 GCA_044230495.1 Rhodocyclaceae bacterium | reverse complement strand
TCTGAAGCAGCTGCTCGACTCTTCCGAGGACAGCATCGGGCTGGCGTTGATGGATGAAAAGTTGCCCCAGCGCGTGCGCCTGCCCAAGGCCCATAAAGATAGCGGAGCCCTTTGATGGCGACCAAGACCACCCTCGATGTCTGCATCGGATCGGCTGAGTTCCCGGTGGGGAGCCTCACCTACGTCGCCGACGGCGCCCGGTCGTACGCCAGCTTCGCCTACAAGGAAGCGTGGATCAAAAGTCCGCACCGCTTTAACATTTCCCCTGACCTTGAGTTGCTGGCCGGCCAGCATCAGGTGCACAAGGCACCCACGAAAGACGACTCGACCTTTCATTTCGCCTTTGCGGACACAGAACCCGACGCCTGGGGGCGGCGGGTGATTGCGCGCGCCCACGCCAAAGCCCGCCAGCAGGATCCCAAGCTCACCGCACTGACTGAACTGGACTATCTGTGTGCTGTGGATGACTACAGCCGCATGGGAGCGCTGCGCTTGCGCGACCTCAAAGGCAATTACTTGCGCACGACGCCTGCCGGGACGCGCACCACACCGCCGCTGATCGAACTCGAACGCATCATGGCGGCCTGTCGCGCAGTAGAGGACAGCAAGGAATCCAGCGAGGACCTCAGGTATTTGCTGGGCAATGGCACTTCCCTGGGCGGAATGCGTCCCAAGAGCACGGTGCTCGATGCCGACGGCACGCTTGCGCTGGGTAAATTCCCGAGCGTCGAAGATAACCGGGGGTGAAAAGCATCAATAATCGATCTGTTTTGATCTTCGTGCTGTGAAAGGAATGAACGCATGAAGCAGTCATCGTTTATTCTGGAACCCAAGCATATGATCGCATTTTGAAGCTCGAAAGCTGCCGTTAGCCCAATTCACTCAAATCGGCCAGAACAGTCATTAGAGTAGAGGAGTATGAACACCTGCTATCGGTTTCCTGAAGCGGCCTTTCGGTTGGGTGGTGAGCTTCAGTTGAACCGTCTCCTCACTGTCAACTGGAACGCTGATACCCAGCCCCCCCCTGCACAAACCGAACTGTATGAGTGGTGAGTTGCACAATTCCAACTTTCTGCCTCTCTTGACTTTTGTCAGGCACCCCAAAAGATCAACAAACGCTAGACTACCCTGCACCAACGAATTTAACTGTAGAGAACAGCGATAAATCGAAACAAAAAGCCAGTTTTACGGAACAAAATAGGCTTTATGCGTTACAAACTGCTAAGATGGCGCTTCAAAGCGAAACGCCATGGAATATCTATCCGAAGTCATAAAGATCATCGAAGGCGCCTTGCAGCATAACGTGCGCAAGGCAGCGGACTATGCCGGCCTCCTGGCCGACAAGCTCGATGAAAATGGCGAGAACAAACAGGCGACCATGATCCGCCAGCGCCTGGCGCGCGTTCCTCAGGAAACCTTCTCGCCAGCCGCAATCAATCAGAGCCTGCCGGTCGACTCCGAAAGCCAGCTGCGCACGCTTGATGAGGAGAAACCATCCATCGGCGATATTGCCTTGGTCCTCCCCGGCAACGCAGCAGATCGCCTTGATGAATTTATCGGCTCGGTTCGCGCCACCGAGCGCCTTGCCGCCGCCGGTATGTTTTTGCCAGCCCGCCTTCTGCTTTATGGCCCGCCTGGCTGCGGGAAGACACAGGCCGCGCGGCTGGTCGCCGCCGAATTGAACCTTCCCTTGTTGACCGTACGTTGCGACACGCTGGTTTCTTCCCTGCTCGGGCAAACCAGCCGCAACCTGCGCCGCGTTTTCGAACATGCCGAGGGGCGACCATGTGTTCTATTTCTCGACGAATTTGACGCCCTCGCCAAGTCCCGGGCAGACGAACGCGAAATCGGCGAGCTGCAGCGTGTCGTGATCGCCTTGCTGCAAAACATCGACGCCCTGTCACCGGAAACCATTCTAGTCGCCGCCACCAACCACGAAGAACTGCTCGATCGGGCTGTCTGGCGCCGCTTCGCCTGGCATGTTCCGCTCAGCCTGCCGGACAAAGAACTGCGCACCAAGATCTGGACGCTCAAGCTGGGCAGCCGGATTCCCGACACGGTAACGCCGGAACTCCTAGCCGAACTTTCGCAAAGCCTTTCTGGAGCGGCAATCGAACATGTAGCACACGATGCAATCCGCTCCTCTATTCTGCGTGGTGAAAACCAGACTGAAGAAATTGACTTGTTGCGACGACTTGGACTGACTGTCGCCATTGCCCGAGGCCATCGTCTCGACTCACGCGAGGCAGAGATCGCCTTTCTTCGGCAATGGGCGCCTCGCCAGCTTGCCTTGCGCAAACTGGCGAATTACTATGGCATTTCGGTAAGACAAATCGATAATGCCGTCAAGGGAGGAAGCCGTGGTCGCAAGCGCAGAAAACCCGATCCTGATCGTCCAGCCGCGTAACCAGGATCTCAAGCAACGCATCATCGCCGGATTCGGCGAACCCACCGAAGTTGTTGAAGTCACTCCCGCCTTTCGTCGCGGCCTGGTCAAACGTATCAACGGCGCCGCCGAGTCGCTTCAGCCGATTTTCGAACAATACCCCGAGATTCCGGCCGTTCTGTCAATACGTCTGCACATCGACGCCATGGCCAAGTCACATCGTCCTATGGTTCTGCTGGAGCGGGTCGGCATGCGACCCATAGGTACCCGCCGGTTCGGCGAACTCTTGCTTCCGGCGACACGAAACAGCTTGCGCCAGTTGGCCATGATCACCGAGCAAAACGAATCGAAAGTGATACGCGCCAATCTTTCCACCATTGACGAAGTATCGGCGTGGGACAGCGATGATGTATTGAACTGGGGAAGCCTGCCCGACCGCGACAAGAAGCAGGCACAACAACACCTCACCGCATGGATCGAGGCCGGCAAGCCTTTGCTGATCGAACGCTTCAGTAGCGATGAACCCACCACGGACAAGGCCATCCGGAAAACCCTGAACCACCTGTTCAAGACACTCGAAGCTGTCCAGGGGCGCACAGAAACCCGTGCCGCCGGCGGGACAGCACAGTTCGTAAGGCTGCACAACATCCAGGCTGCCATGACGCTGGCGGCCTGTCCGGCTATCCGAACCGTGATCCCCGCAGACGAATTCGCGCCCATCGAGATCCGGCCGCAAATGTTCGCTGAAATTGCCGCCGCGCCCACCAACCTGCTAGCGGCACCCCCCGCCGACTTGCCGACTGTTGGCGTTGTCGACAGCGGGGTTCAGAAGAACGACAAGATCCTCAAGCCATGGATTGCCGGACAATCCATCCATGTCGTGCCACCCGAAACCGACAACATGCACGGCACCTTCGTCGCCGGCCTAATTGCCGGGGGGCGCTTGATGAATGGAAATGACGCGCGCTTCCCGAAAGTGCAGGCCCGCATCGTCGATATTGCCACCCTGGCCGCAAAAACGGCGCCAGACATTCTTCTCGACAACATCGAAAAGGCCATCAAGCGCTACCCTGAAGTAAAAGTCTGGAACTGCTCATTTGGCTCAGAAACACCAGGGCATCCTGAAGCATTCGGCCAATTCGCCCAAGATCTAGACGCATTGTCCGACAAATATGGCGTGCTGTTTGTGATCGCCGCTGGAAACTACGAAACACCGCCGCTGCGAGCCTGGCCCCCCACCACCGATCTGGGGGGGATGGATCGCATCAGCCAGCCAGCGGAAGCCCTGCGTGCCCTGACTGTCGGCTCGGTGGCACACAAGCCCGCCCTGGTGCAGCCCAGCGAACCATCGCCATTTTCGCGGCGCGGTCCAGGCGCTTCCCGAACACCGAAACCGGACGTTACCCATCATGGCGGCAACTGCACCCAGGCCGGCGCCTTCCTTGGCGCTGGCGTTCGTTCTGTCCTACCTGGCGGAAAAATCGGCGAATCGGTCGGCACCAGCTTTTCCACGCCACTGGTTTCAGCCCTGGCCGCCAATGTCTGGCAAACCCTTGATAAACGCGGGCTGTCATCCAGTCCGGAACGCGTCAAGGGACTGATGATTCATGCCGCAGCTCTGGCATCTCCGGTCAGAAAGGCTGATGAGCGCAACTATTACGGTTTTGGCGTACCGGACTCGGTCATCGATGTTCTGTTCTGCTCCCCGGACACTCTAACTTTGATCTTCGAGGTCGAACTGTTCGATGGCCTCATATGGGAGCGAACCCCATTTCCGGTACCCGCCTGCCTGCATCCGAACGGAACGCATCTGCGTGCCGAGGTAGTAATGACGCTGGTTTACTCACCCCCGCTGGATGGCCGACATGGCGCCGAATATGTTCGGGCCAACATTGATGCATCTTTCGGCAGCTACGACCCGGATGACGATGGCGAATTACACCACCACGGACTGATTCCACTGGAAGCTCCGCGCCGCGAGGATCTCTACGAAAAGGCCATGGTTGACCACGGATTCAAATGGTCGCCGGTAAAGGTCTATCACGGCCGATTCTCACGCGGAAAGGCAGGACAGAACTTCCGCCTCAAACTTGAACTGCTACGCCGCGCTGGTGAACCCAACCGGCTCGACCCGCAGCGAGCCACGGTTATCCTGAGTTTTCGCGGCATTGATGAAGGCCAGCCCGTTTACGTCGACGGTATTCGAGCCATGCGCAAGGCCAACTGGATCACCCAAGCAATCGCTACGCAAGCATTGCTCAGAGTGTAAGTCTTGGTTGTGTAACCTATTCATATCGTTCCCAGCCATTTCTTAGAGGGTGGAATGTTTTGACTCGCTTTTAGATAGAGAGCCTACTCAGCTTGGATGGAGTTAACGTTCCCGTACTTGAAATACCAAAAACCGGTAGTTGGCGCATTGCCGACTGATCGGACTGGTACGTTGGATGACGGCTTAGGCAGAACCAAAGACATCGGGTAGTCGATCAAATGACCGGTCATATCGACTTGTTGATTTCCTTATGACTGACTGAGAGCTAAAAGATGAAACGGAAACTAAATTTCCGCTGCGCAACTTAAATTCAGTGATTACCCGCAAGTTTTTGAGCCAGCTTAGTTGCCTGCAGGTGCGTATAGCGCTTTAGCATCTGCAGTGTCTTATGCCCAGACACAGCCGCAAGCTCCAAAACATTGAAATCACCCCGCTCAGCCAGTCGAGAAAGCGCCTCATGTCGAAGATCATGGAAGGTGTAATCCTTAATCTTCGCTCGTTCGCAAGCATAGCTGAAGGCATGGTAGAGCGTCATCCGTTCAACTGGTAGAACAAGCCCCGTTTTGCCCCGAGGCAGGGAATCGAGAACCGTCAATGCAACTGGAGACAGCGGCACGGCCCGAGGCTCCTCATTTTTAATCTTCTCGGGATCATCAAGCATTGCGATCAAATTCTTCTTGTCGACTTGCTTCCAAGTCAGAGACAGCAACTCACCTTGGCGCATTGCGGTTTCTACAGCCAACTGGACAGCAGCCCAGAGCCAAGGATTTCGGGACTTTTTACACTCACGCTCGAATGCCGCCCACTCGTCTGAGGATAACCGGCGATCCCTGCCCTTCCCTTCTGTAGGTTTGCGGATCTTTTCGACTGGATTGCCTCTCGGCAGAGCAATGCCCTTCTCCGTCTGAGCAAAGCCGAGCAGCTTACTGAGCATGTAAAGCTCTTTGCGGACAGTGCTCTCCTTTACTGGCGCCCGATCTTCATTTCCTTTCAACCGGTCATCGCGATACTTGGCAACAAGCTTTTGATCAATGGCTGTCAGGCTGTAAGCTCCCAGTGCCTCATCAAGACGATCAAGCTGAAAGCGCCATGCCTCCTTTTCATCTTCTCTGACTCGGTAATGGTGAGGAGCAAATTCGGTTTTGAAGTCCTTGATCAAGTCGCCAAGCGTTGCACGCTCTGCCGCACTCGTACTGGTAAACAGCCCTCGGCGCATATCGGTCTCTACCGATTGAGCCCAAGCTTGAGCCTCAGTCTTTGTCGGGAAGGTGCGGCTCTCGTCTGGATATCCCTTCCGACGAATGATCGCCTGCCAATAACCGCTAGCACGCTGCCGAATCGTTGCCATTTCCGCCCTCAAGTGTGACCAAAGTGTGACCGTAATTCATTTTGGTCACATGATAACGCTCTGAAAGCCTCTTGGTTACCGCGTTTGATTGAGATAAAATCTCCCGCCTGGAAAGCGTGTGTAGGTTCATAGCCTACCGCGGGTTCGAATCCCGCCCTCTCCGCCACGAATGAGACGCCCCCTTGCGGGGCGTTTTTCATTCGTGGCGCTGGAGGGTGTGGTGAGAACCCGCCGGTTCGACCAGCGGCCCGACCAATGGGAGGGCCGCGCAGGACGCCCGCAGGGCGGTCCCGAGCAAAGCAAGGGATGGCGGGATCGCCCAAAGGCGAGACCGACACAATCCCGCCCTCTCCGCCACGAATGAGACGCCCCCTTGCGGGGCGTTTTTCGTTCCGAACGCGCCGACATCCAACTGTCTGAAAGGCCCCGTTTTTCAGGAAACCGAGAGCCTTTCGTAGTTCCCAGCCACCAATGTCGAGTTCGTCGGACATCGGCATCTCGCTCACATCCCCCTGCGCGCTGACCTTCATATACCCTTCAGAATAAACGGGATGCTGTGAAGATCCCATATTCGGCGAGCAAGTCGTCCATGTCGTCCCCGACGCCATAGCCGAAGTTGTGACTGGTGCGGCGGACGGCATCCAGGCGGCCATGTAGAGCGGGCCGGGCATCCTCGGGCAGCGACTGGATGACCTTCAACACCTGCTCGAACATTCTCACCAGTGCGTCGAAGTAGCCCTCATCCTGCAAGCCGACATCGTCGCTGAACCCTGCGGCCCGCTCGCAGTAGAACACCATCAACTCCGCGAGCCCCTCCACCTGTCCGATGGCTTTCTTGTAATCCGAGATCGCTTTCTTCGCCTTCGACACCGAGGTGTCATGGTTCTTGAACACATCCGGCCACAGCCAGCGGTCGATGGTGGCCTTATAGGGTTTCAGCACGTCGTCGCCCAGTGCGAAGCGGGCGTGAAGGAATGCCTGGTTGTCCTTGCTCGCAGCGTAGAGGTCTTGCACCAAGCCGAGCAGGCCGGCGCGGTCGAAGTCGACCAGTTTGGTTTTGACGTCGCTCCAACTGGGCGCGCGCTTCTTCGTGGCCATCGATCTATTCATCGCTACTGCTCGGGCTGCTGTCACCGTCAATCTGTTTCAGCAGTCGGTCGAAATCGCTCTCGAACAATCGGTCCTGCACGATGCGATATTTCTCGAATTCACTTTCGGCGTGCGCCTTGGCGATTTCCGCCGTCACCTTGCCGGCATCCTGCAGCACCTCACGATCAGTGGCCTCGATGAAGCGGTTCAGGCGGGCTTCCCAATCCTGCATGGTCATGGGAATCTTGCGTTGCGCCATGTCCTCGGCCACATCCAGATAGGCGTTGACCAAGCGGGAAAGCTGCACCATTTCGTGCTCGGTCAGGTAGTTTTTGGCCACCACCACATCGAATTTCTGAATCTTGCCGCCGGGCGCATCCTTCCATGTCGTCAGCCCCATATTGTCTTTGCCGGCATCGGCGCGCTGGTAGATCACCTCGGCCGCCGTCTGGCCGTGAATGGCCCAGTGCAGCTTGTTTTGCACGGTGGCGAAGAATCGTTTGGTGGCCTGCGCCGTCACATCGTAGTCAATCGCCGTGGCGTAGATGTCGGTGATCTTCTGGTAGAACTTGCGCTCCGAGAGGCGAATCTCCCGGATGCGCTGCAACTGCTCTTCAAAATACTGTTCCGTGAGAACAGAACCGCCGGCCTTGATGCGCTCGTCATCCATCACGTAGGCCTTGATGGTGAACTCTTCGATGACGTGGGTGGCCCACTTGCGGAACTGAACGGCACGCTCGGAGTTGACCTTGTACCCAACGGCGATGATGGCGGCCAGTTTGTAGTGCTGGGTGTCGTAGCTCTTGCCATCGGCGGCAGTTATTCGAAATTTTCGAATAACTGAAGCTTCCTCCAGCTCACTGTCTGAAAACACCTTTTTCAGGTGATAGTTGATGGTTTGGGTTTCCACATCGTAGAGCACGCCCATCATCTTCTGAGTCAGCCAGATGCTCTCGTCGGCATACACAGCTTTCACGCCCCCCTGGCCGCTGGCGGCGACAAAGGTCAGGTATTCGGCGGCCGATGAACGGACGATGGAAACCTCGGTTTTCTTGGGCTGCTGCGATGGTTGGTTCTTACGCATTTCCGGCTCACGTCCCCGACGTCGCAAACAGATCATCCAGCTGCGGGTTGCTGGTGATCAGCAACAACTGCCTGATCATCGACGTTTGGTTGATTTCCAGTCGAACATATTGATCGCCACCGGCAGGCGAAGCCTGCTTGCGGATCAACTGGATGTGCCCGAATAGTGCGCCGTGGCGTTCGGCAAAGCGCGCCAGCCCAACGGCCTTCTCGAAGTTGTCCCCCAGGCTTGGATCGTGCGGTTCCAGAATATCCGCCGTCACGCCAGCGCCGACTTTTCGCGCGATCACCAGATCGGGGAACATCGGGCGAATCGCACCGCCAGTCTCATAGGGGATTTCCAGCGACCACGGTTTTTTTGGCAAATTGCGCAGCCAGCCAACCACGTCATTGTTTGCCAACTCATCCTTCAATACGCCCGCCTCCCAGGAACCGAGCTCGGCACGGAATTGCCCATCACCCTCCACGTAGAGATGGCGATCCCATTGCGGATCGGTGGGCACGCGTTTGAAGTCGATGGATTCCGGCAGATGCCACTGTACCTCGGCAGGCTTGGCTGTGGCCAGCCTTAGTTTCTCGTAATGGCTGCGCCGTTGTTCCTTGAGTTTGGCGATTGCCTTCTTGTGATTGTCGTAACGGGTATCGAACGCTCTCTCGGCGGCCGACTCCATCGCAGACATGGACCGATGGTGACGCGCCAGGACAATCACCTCAACCTTCACATCAAGCGCATCACGGTCGGCATTCGTCTGCCAGTACGTCATATGCAGGCCATGACTCAACACCCGACCGGCTTCCTCGAACAGGCGGTCGATGTCTACGTCCGATGCATCGATGTGATAGTCCGCCTCCGGTTCGGCCACGCCCGTGCCATTCTTGACTGCCAGGGTCTTCAGCCCGACGCGGGTGATGGCCTGCGCGGCCGCATCGAATTGGCCCGCTGATTTCATGCCCGTAATCTGCGCCGCCATCCACTCGACGATCTGGCGTTTGGCATTGTCCCAGGCATCGTCGTCGATTTCGTCCATCGTCAGATTGCGCGAGATCGCCATGAAACGCCGCAAGTGGCTCTGTGCGCGCGCGGCATTGACGCGGTAGGTGATCAACTCGCCCAGCGCCGCGAAGATATCCTCTGTACCGGCGCGGCGGCCGAGCACCACCAGATTGCGGCTGGAGCCGGTCTCCGACGGCGGCACATCCTCGACGTTATGCAGCGACTCGACCACGCTGGTCACCGCCTGCGTGTCGAAATAGGGCAGGAACAGGTGCACGTCATTAAGCGCTGCGTCGCGCTCGATGCGCCGGGCCAGCGGTGTCCTCACCATCCGCCCCAGCAACTGCGCAATGTAGGTGTGATCCTCGGCGCGGCGGAACGACATCATCACTTCCGCCCGCGGGCAGTCCCAGCCGGTGGAGAGTGAGGTCTTGAAGAACACCACCCCGATGTTCTTGTCGGCATCGATGCGCGAGGCATCGACCTTGCGCACCTTGCGGCCACCCACGTCCATGTCGCCGGTGTCGTGCAAGGCGTGCGCCACCTCGCCCTCGTTCAGCCGCCGCCCGATGGCGCTCTCGATGACGTTCAGGGCATCGGTCAGGCTGGTCCTGGTCACGGCATTGGCCGTGGCGTTGTCGACCTGAACCACCAGGACGGGCCACACGGCCGACTCGCCTTCTTCCTTGCAGTAGCTGGCCCAGGCGGTTGTCATCTGCGCCCAGCGGCGCGCCGCCTCTTCGAGTAGCGCCATTTCGGCAGTTGTGGCCGATTCGGGGTGGTGAATCAGGATGCGATCCTTCAGTAGACCGGATAGCCGCACCTCGTCGGGCGGAATGGCGACCTTATGCACGGTATGGGGCGCGTGCTCCAGCAAATCCATGAACCGCTTGGGCGTGGCCGATATGCCGATGACCAAGGGCATCTTGATTAGGCCCGCCTCCGGGTAACCAAGCAGGAAGCGCTGCATCAGGGTTTGCGCTTCCTTTGCACCCTTGCCACCCGCCATGCCCCGGTGCGCCTCGTCGATCACCACGTAAAACCGATCCGGGATGGCCTTCGCCGTATTGGTCAACGTAGTCCAGATCGACCAGTTTCGGCCATCGCCGACCTTGGTCAGCAGCTTGTCGTTGCCGAGCTTCTGTGTGTTGATGAAATACACCTTGCCGCCCGCCAGGCGTTCGGCATCGAAACTGGAATCGATGGGGATGAGCTGGTTCACCCGATAGACGCGATCCGACTTGCTCTCGATCTTGAGTTTGGTCTGCTCGTTCAGCTCGGGCATGTCCGAAACCCACAGGATCACGGCATCCGGCTGCGGCTGCCAATCCAGCGGCCATTCCAGTTGATCGTCGGGCTCGTCGAGTATCGCCTCGAACAGGGCCGTCATGACGATGGTCTTGCCGCTGCCGGTGGGCGCGGAGAAAGCAATCGCCTGAGGATTGTCGCTGCTGGCGAAATTGCGCGCCGCCGTGAGCTTGTCGCGCAGTTGATGCAGCGCATCCTTCTGGAAATCGAACAGGGTGACCTTCATGCTTGCGCTCCCGGCATCGCCCCAAGGCCAGCGCGGCCCGCAATGTCCTGCCGTTTGTTGATCATGAAATTGACGAGGTAGTCGCGGTAAAGCTGAACGACTTGCAGATCAGGATTTGCCCGTCCCGCTGCCTCCCGTACCTCGGCTGCCATCGCTTTGAACGACTCGTCGGAGTCGGTCACGATGAATACGTGCGACAAACTTGTGCGTCCCTTCAATGCCTTCGTCAGCCTGGCCAGCCGGCTTTCCTCCAGTAGCACGACAAAGTTGCTGCCGGCCGGCGCGAAGACGACGGGTTCCGGTTCGCCGCGTGCCAATTCTGGTCGCAGCCCGACTGCCCCCGCCTTCAACCACAGCAGTGGCAGGATTTCGCGGAAGGCGCGCTTCAAGGTGACGCGATCCTTGTCGAGGAAGTCCAGCTTGAAATAGGCCAGGTTCGCGGGGAAGCCCGCGCTCATTGGGCGCTTCTCGTCCTCCGGCACCAGGATGGGGCCCAGCAGCTCATTGATTTGTGTCTTAAGGCCGTCGAATACCCGTTTGGCAGGCGTAACGATGTAGAAGTCGGTAATGTGCTCCTGCCCGTCCAATGCCTCCAGCCAGTCGTCGGCCGCAGCCGGATCGAACAGGATGCTGGCCTTGTGATCTTCTGACACGATGAACGGGCACGGCTCCTTCACCAGGATTTGTGGCAGCCCGTCGATAAGCGCCACCACCTGCTTCTTCTTCGTTGGGGTGTCGAGGGTAGCTGGATCGACGAAGCCAATTTGCGTGAAGGCTCGTGGTTTTTCCTTCTCGACCACCTTGCCGGTCAGGTAATCACCGGAGAGCAGCGTGCCGTCGCGCCGGCCAAGGATGGTGAACTTCGAGCGTGGCCAGGTCACCGAGCGGCAGATACCTAGCGCCTCCCAATCGTCATCACCCGGTTGCAAACCGTGCCCGCGCAGCGTTTCGGCCTCCGCAGCCGAGACCTCGTTATTGGTGACTAGGATGCAGCGCCGTCGGCCGCCATCGGCCGTGTTTAGCAGGTTGACGGCATTCAGCGTGGTGCCACTGCCGGCGAAAAAATCGATAATGAGAGCATCTTTTCTTTTCTCCATGAATAGCCTGATCGAGTCACGCACGGCATAGATGCTCTTGGGGAACGGAAAGCTGGAATCACCCAGTATTGATTGCAATACGCCCGTTCCATGACTCCCGGCGTCATATTCGACGCGGTTCCAAACACTTCTGGGCATTGCCTGCTTCTGACCTTCCACATACTCAAGCAATAATTCGTTTTGTGAACCACGGCCGATCACAGAAATTTGGCCGTTCTCGATTTTCTGAAAAAGCCCAGATGAGAGGTAGTAGAACGGAAACTGTTGCTTTTCTGGTTTGACAGTGCCGGTCTTGAATCCACCTTTCGACCAAATCTGGCGAAGAGTGGCCGGAACAGTGCCCCAGCTGTATTGTTTTCCATTCTTGCTTGGTGGCCAAATAGCTATCGTTCCTTTGGGCGGAATAACAGATGACTCTGCTTCTCCCTCATTCAATGGGTCCCCGATTGAGTGAATCGTGAAATCCGAAGTGCGCAAGAAAATTGGATACCACGAACCGGGATTGTTAGATCGAAGTCCTTTCCGTCCAGTTCTCGCAAGTCCTCGCCAACGCACATGAGTTTCACTCGAGTAGTCCCTGCTGGTTAGCAGGTCACTCCCGAATGGGCAAATTTTTATGTCTCCGATGAAGACAAAGAATGCGTACTCTTCTACCCTCGCGAATTCGTTGTATCGCGCAGTCCCTTTGGGGTTGATCACAATCGTGGTTTTCTGGACTTTGCATCCTGGAAATACCTGTTCAAGCAAGATACCGAGTCGAAGAACCTCTTTTTCATCAATGGTCACAATCAATACCGAGGCTGCTGGATTTAGCAAGCGTTTTGCCAGTGCAAGTCGCCGCTCAATAAACGCTAACCATTTGCTGTGCCGCCACTGGTCATTCTTATCAACGTAGTCGTTGTTGTACTTCCAGTCTGAGGCGCCGCTGTTGTAGGGCGGGTCAATGTAGATGCAATCCACCTTGCCGGCATAGAGGTAGTCCAACAGTTGTAGCGCGTGGTAGTTGTCGGCCTCGATCAACGTATGCCAAGGTGCATCGACGGGGCCGCTGGCCACGACATCCACGGGCACCAGCGAGGGGAAGATGGGCTCACCGAACTCTCGCACGACCATCACCTCGTCCACCGCGAGGTTCACGGTTTCTGCCGTGGCGCGCGTAGGCTCCGAGGGATGGGTCTCGTCCTGCGGCTTGACGCAGGTCACCACGCAGTCCTTCACGGACTTGACCTGCCAGACATCCTTCAGCGCTCCTTGCCGTCTGCAGACCAGATCGCCCCGGTGCGGCTTGGCCTTCGGCAGTGGCAGCAATTCCGGCAAGTGATCCTCGAACACCAGCCCGAACTTCTTGCCCGTCGAGGCGGCCTTCCACTCAGCGGCCAGCCGCTCGCGCAGGCGCGGATCGCTGATTTGGCCGATTAGATCGTGAATGGCTGACAACGTGTTCCCCCTGTCGAATTCATTGTTTGCCCGTCCCGGGTACCGGGCTCACCAGACTGACCCCGGAGAAATACGTGGAGTATCGCTGCGTGTCACGAGTCAGCACGGGGTAGCCAGCCACGGCGGCATGTGCGCCGATGAAAAAGTCGGCGAGAACGTTATGCTTCTTTCCTCCCTGCCGGCGATAGCGCACGAAGGCCTTGCCGGCCAAGAACAACGCGGGCCGGGGAATCTCGATCATCGTCAGGGCCAGGTCATCGATAGTGCGATCCAGGGCCTCGACCGTTGAGAACGTCAACGACAGTTCCGAGTAGATGACCGAGTTGATGGCCAGGCGATGAATCTTGGATTGCGCCCGTAGTTGGCCGATGGACCATTCCGCCCATTCCGGATCGTCCTCCAGAACGTCGACCAACACATTGGTGTCGACCAGCAGCATCAACGCAACCTCAATTCTCGCCGCGCAGCAGGGCCATCAGCTCATCGGTGCGCCACTTCACATCGGCCTTGCCACGCGCGGCCTCGAAACGATCCGGCTTGCGGCTGGGCCGGGCACCGACCTTGTGAATCACGACGTCGCCTTCGCGATTGACCGCGAAATCAACAGAGCAGCCCGGTGCCAGATTCAGCGCGTCGCGGATCTGCTTCGGGATGGTGACCTGCCCCTTGCTGGTGAGTGTCGTTGCCATTTGAAGACTCCTGCCGTATTACGGTGACGTTGATTGTAATACTACCGGACCGTATCGGCAATTTCCGGAAATGTTCGATGAATAGCTTGGCTTACTGATCAAAGAGCGCGTTCATGTTAGCGTCGTCAATGACCTCACGGAGCCCACGATGAACGCCAAGCAAACCGCCCTCGATACCTACCTCGCCCGCACCATCGCGATCCACACCAAACTGGAACGATCGCGACAACTTGTCGACGACCACTTCGGCCATGACCCCGACGCCATCCATTGGGGCGACATCGGAGACCTCGGGCGGGCGGAGGCCGGGCCGGACGAGTTGCTGGCGATCTTCGGCGGTAACTGTGAGTGCCGACGCCTCTCAACCACCGGAGATCGTCCTGACCGCCCAAGCCAAACTCACCGACACGCAGACCGCCCTGCTCAAGGCCGCCGCCGGCCGACCTGACTGCAAGGTGCCCAAAGGTCTGTGCGCACCACGTGCGAAACCCCGCCACTGCTGGCCTTTCGCGGGCGTGAAAAAGGCCAGAGCAAAGTCTGGCCTTTATGAAATGGTGGAGGTGAGCGGGATCGAACCGCTGGCCTCGACGTTGCGAACGTCGCGCTCTCCCAACTGAGCTACACCCCCGAAAATCCGGGGCGGATTATAGCAAGGGCCTGCCCCTCAAACCAGCTTCACGTCCTCGATGCGGCATCGCGCGATGCCGCGTGCAGTGCGTACCAGCAGCGGTTGCGCTGCACCGACGAAGCGGCTGAGGACGCCGACGTTGTAGCCGACAATGACCCCCGCCAGGCGGCCGACGAGCACTTCGCTGCCGACATTGAAGCCGCGGCGACCAAGACTGGCGACGATGGCGTCCGGATCGGGCCGCGCCGGCCGCCGCAGCGGCGTGCGCCCGTCGTCATAAGGCAGGGTCAGCGTATTCATGGCACCTCCGCAGCGGACATTGCGAAGGATTACGGCACCGCGGACGCCGACTTGATGGCGGGTCAGTCGGTCATGTCCCCTGCGCCCGTGGCGGCGCGGCGCAGGCGGTCGTTGACGGCCAGCCAGACAGGCTCCTGCGGCGGCGCGTCGACGATGAGGCGGTCGCAACCCGCGTCATCCAGGGCCCGCAGTGCCGCGTACAGCGCGGTGGCATACGGTGCAGCCTCACCGGGCATCATTCGCCAGACGAAGCGCGGGTCATCGGGTGAGCTACGCATCGACAGCACGCCGACGCGTTCGTCGATGTGTATGCCGGCAAGCGCGTCGACAAACGCCTGCCCCGCACACAGTTGCATGGGCGTGCGCGGCGCGTAATGCGCTTCAAGACTGCCAGAGACGCGCGGGGTGGCGCCGGTGCCCTGTCGCGAATGGTCGCCCAATGGCCCGACAATGGCGGCTACTTGCGCGGCGCTAATGCGTCCCGGGCGCAAGATGCGCGGCGCATCGCCACTCAGATCGACGATGGTCGATTCGATGCCGACCGGACAAGGTCCGCCATCGAGCACCATGGCGACCGCCGGACCGAGTTCATCGCGCACGTGCGCAGCCGTGGTCGGGCTGATGCGGCCAAAGCGATTGGCCGATGGCGCGGCGAGCCCGCTGCCGATGGTTTTCAGCAGCGCTTGCGCCAATGGGTGCGCGGGCACGCGCAAACCGACAGTGTCCTGGCCGCCGGTGATGAGATCGGATACATCGGGCTGGCGTTTGAGGATCAGCGTCAGCGGCCCGGGCCAGAACGCCGCGGCAAGCGCTTGCGCGGCCGGGGGGATTTCGCGCGCCCATCGCGACAACTGCGACGACATGTCCGTCGCATCGGGCAGATGCACGATCACCGGATGGTCTGCCGGCCGCCCCTTGGCGGCGAAGATACGTGCCACTGCCGCCGGATTGGACGCGTCGGCGGCAAGACCATAGACCGTCTCGGTGGGCATGCCGACCAGTTCGCCGGCGCGCAGCAGCGCAACGGCGCGGGCCACCTCGGCGGCCTGCGCCGTGTCAATCGTCGACAATGCCGATCTCGCGCCGTGCCGCCATCGCTGTCGTTTGGACGGCCGCTGCATCCGTGCCGATGACGGTGAAGTGCCCCATCTTGCGCCCGGGGCGCGCGTGATGCTTGCCGTAGAGATGCAGGTTCAGCCCCGGGTGCGCCAGCAGCGTGCACCAGTCCGGCTCGTGGCTGTGCGCCGGGTCGCGCCGATACCACAGGTCGCCCAGCAGATTCACCATCACCGCGGCACTGTGCGCCTTGGCTTCGCCCAGCGGCAGGCCGCAGACGGCGCGCACCTGCTGCTCGAACTGGCTGGCGGGACAGGCATCGAGGGTGTAGTGACCGGAATTGTGCGGACGCGGCGCCATTTCATTGACCACGAGCTGGCCACGCACGACGAAGAACTCGACGGCCAGCACGCCGACGTATTCCATGCGCGTCGCAATGCGCTCGGCGATCTCCTCGGCGTTGCCGGCGAGACACCCGGAGGTGCGGGCCGGCACGATGGTGACGTCGAGAATGCCGTGGCGATGGCTGTTTTCGGCCGTTGGGAAGCACTTCACGGCGCCATCGGCATCACGCGCCAGCACCACCGACAATTCGTAGTCGAGCGGCAGCATCGCTTCGAGAACGCAGTGCTCGTGCTTGAGATGCAGGAACGCCGCCAGCGCCTGCTCGCGGCTGGCCACGCGTACCTGCCCCTTGCCGTCATAGCCGAAGCGCGCGACCTTGAGGATGCCCGGGAACAGCCCGGCATTGGCGCCGGCGATGTCCGCCTCGCTGCGGATGTCCGCGTACGGCGCGTGGGGGAATCCCCCGTCGCGCAAAAAGGCTTTCTCGGCACTGCGGTTCTGGCACACGGCCACGGCCTTCGGGCCGGGACGCACCGGCACGTACTTCGACAGGTAGGCCAGCGTATCGGCGGGGACGTTCTCGAACTCGGTCGTCACGGCTGCGCATGTCTGCGCCATGCGCTCGAGCGCATCGGCGTCGGCATAGTCGGCGACGAGGTGCTCGTCGGCAATGCGCCCGGCCGGGCTGTGCGCATCCGGGTCGAGGACGACGACGCGGTAGCCCAGTTCGTGCGCAGCGATCACGAAATAGCGACCCAACTGGCCGCCGCCGAGCATGCCCAGCGTGGCGGGCGGCAGAATCATCGCTTGATGGCGCGGAAGCCGATGTCGCGGCGGTACTGCATGCCGGCGAAGCCGATGCCGTCGATGGCGGCATAGGCGGCGGCTTGTGCGCCCTTGGCGTTGTCGCCTAGCGCGGTGACGCACAACACGCGACCGCCGGCAGTAACGACAAGGCCTTCGTGCAGTGCCGTGCCGGCATGGAAGACGTGCGCCGCCTCGCCCAGCGCATTGCCGCGGGAGGGCAGCCCGACGATGGCATCGCCCTTGCGCGGCGTTTCCGGGTAGCCATGCGCGGCAAGCACGACGCCGAGCGCGACGCGGCGGTCCCATGCCGTATCGACTTCATGCAGTCGGCCATCGATGCCGGCGTCGATCAGCTCGCGAAAATCGCTCTTCAGCCGCATCATGATCGGCTGCGTCTCCGGGTCGCCGAAGCGGCAATTGAATTCGAGCACGCGCAGGCTGCCATCCGGGCGGATCATCAATCCGGCATAGAGGAAACCCGTGTAGACGATGCCGTCCGCAGCCATGCCGGCGAGTGTCGGATTGATCACTTCGCGCATCACACGCGCGTGCACCTCGGGCGTCACCACCGGCGCCGGCGAATACGCGCCCATGCCGCCGGTATTGGGGCCTCCGTCGTTGTCGAGCAGCCGCTTGTGATCCTGGCTGGTGGCCATCGGCAGCGCCGTGCGACCGTCGGCCATGACGATGAAGCTCGCTTCCTCGCCTTCGAGGAATTCTTCGATCACGACGCGCGCACCCGCGTCACCGAAGGCATTGTCGGCCAGCATGGCGTCGACCGCGGCATGCGCCTCGGCCACGCCCATTGCCACCACGACGCCCTTGCCGGCGGCCAGGCCATCGGCCTTGACGACGATCGGCGCACCCTCGGCATCGATATAGGCATGGGCCTCGCGGGCGTCGGTGAAGGTGGCGAATTTCGCCGTCGGTATGCCGTGGCGGGCCATGAAGCGCTTGGCGAAGTCCTTCGAGCTCTCGAGCTGCGCCGCGGCGCGCGTCGGCCCGAAGATGCGCAGGCCGCGGGCACGAAACACGTCAACGATTCCTGCGGCCAGCGGCGCCTCCGGCCCGACGACCGTGGCATGCACTTTCTCGCGCTCGGCGAAATCCGCCAATGCCGCGATGTCGGTGATCGGCACGTTCTCCAACTCGTGCTCGCGCGCGGTACCCGCATTGCCGGGTGCGACGAACACCTTCTGCAGACCGGGCGCCTGGGCGAGTCGCCAGGCAAGCGCATGTTCGCGGCCGCCGCCGCCGATGACAAGGAGTCTCATGACTGGGTTCCTGGAATTCCGATCACGGGCGGTTCGTGACGCGAAGACGAGCCGCAGACAGTGCCATCAGCACGGCAAGGCGAAGTCGACAAAGTCACGAATCGCACGGGGCGGATTCAGTGCCGGAAATGGCGGAAGCCGGTGACCACCATGGCAATTCCCTGCTCGTCCGCCGCGGCGATGACTTCGGCATCACGCACCGAGCCGCCGGGCTGGATCACTGCCGTGGCGCCCGCTTTGGCGAGCACGTCGAGTCCGTCGCGGAAGGGGAAAAAGGCGTCCGATGCGACGACGCTGCCGGCGACCGTCAGGCCGGCGTTCTCGGCCTTGATGGCGGCGATGCGGGCGGAATCGACACGGCTCATCTGGCCGGCGCCGACGCCGACCGTCATGCCGTCCTTGCAATACACGATGGCGTTCGACTTCACGTACTTTGCCACGCGCCACGCGAACAGCAGATCGCGCAATTCGGCATCGGTGGGTGCGCGCCGCGTGACCACCTTGACGTCGCCGGCGGTGATGCGCGCGTCATCTGCGCTCTGCACCAGCAAACCGCCGCCAACCCGCTTGAAGTCGAGCCCGGCCGCCACGCGGCGCGTGGGCAGAGGAACGAGCATCACGCGCAGGTTCTGCTTGGCGGCAAACACCGCGCGCGCCTCGTCGCTGATGGCCGGCGCGATGATGACTTCGGCAAACTGTCCGGAAACCGCTTCGGCGGCAGCCTTGTCGATGGCGACATTGAAGGCGATGATGCCGCCGAAAGCCGAGGTCGGATCGGTCTTGAACGCGCGCCGGTAGGCGTCCTCGGCGTCGGCGCCGAGCGCGACGCCGCACGGATTGGCGTGCTTGACGATGACGCAGGCAACCTCTCCGCCGGCGGCATCGAAGGCCTTGACGCACTCCCACGCCGCATCGGCGTCGGCGATGTTGTTGTAGGAAAGCTCCTTGCCCTGCAACTGCACATAACTGGCGATACTGCCGGCCGCTGCGGCGGGCTCGCGATAGAACGCCGCGATCTGGTGCGGATTCTCGCCGTAGCGCAGGGTATCCACCTTGTCGAAGGCGAGTTGAAACCTGTCGCTGAACGGGCCGGGCACGTTGTCCGCATCCAGCGCGGTCAGCCAGTTGGCGATGGCGCCATCGTAGCGCGCGGTATGCACGAAGGCCTTCTTGGCCAGCGCGAAGCGCGTCGCATACGACAGCGCACCGGCGCCGCGAAGCTCTTCAAGCACGCAGGCGTAGTCGGCAGGCTCGGTGATGACGCCAACGCCCCCCGCCGCGTTGCCGTGGTTCTTGGCCGCGGCGCGCACCATCGCCGGACCGCCGATGTCGATGTTCTCGATGGCATCGTCGAGCGTACAGCCGGGTTTGGCCACCGTCTCGCGGAACGGGTAAAGGTTGACCACGACCAGGTCGATCAGGCCGATGCCGTGCGCCGACATGGTGGCCAGATGCTCGGGCAGGTCGCGTCGGCCGAGGATGCCGCCATGCACTTTCGGGTGCAGCGTCTTGACGCGGCCGTCGAGCATCTCGGGAAAGCCGGTGTAGTCGGAGACATCGGTCACCACGAGGCCGGCATCGCGCAACAGCTTGGCGGTGCCGCCGGTGGAGAGCAACTCGACGCCGAGTGCGGCAAGGCCGCGGGCAAAATCGACGACGCCCTGCTTGTCGGAAACGGACAGCAGCGCGCGCTTGACGGAAGCGACGTTCATGGCAGGATGGAAAGGACTAGAGAAGATCGAAATCGGCCAGCTTGCGCCGCAGCGTGCCGCGCGAAATGCCGAGAATTTCCGCCGCAGCGGTCTGGTTGCCGTCGGCCTGCTTCATGACGACCTCGAGCATCGCCGGTTCGACGCAACGCAGCACCATGTCATAGACCGCATGGGGCGGGTTGCCGTCGAGGTCGCGGAAGTAGCGGTTGAGCGTGCGTCGCACGCAATCGTGAAGTTCGGAACTCATGCTGCCGCCTGTTCGGATTCGGTCAAGCGATCATTCGCGGCCGTGCCGGCCCGCGCCCCGAGAAAGAATTCGTCGATGGCATCGAGTTGCTGCCCGGCCGTCGGAAGCTGGTTCATGGCGTGACGGAAATGCGCCGCGCCCGGAATGCCCTTGGTATACCAGCCGATGTGCTTGCGGGCGATGCCGACGCCGCGTTCGATGCCGTAGAAGCCGTAGAGGTCAAGCACGTGTTCGCGCAGGATGGCGTGGATCTCTTCGCCGCGCGGTGCCGGCAGGTGCGTGCCGGTGGCAAGGAAATGTTCGATTTCGCGGAACAGCCACGGCCGCCCCTGCGCCGCACGGCCGATCATCAGGCCGTCAGCGCCTGTCGCGTGCAGGACGTGCCGGGCCTTCTCGGGCGACGTGATGTCGCCATTGGCGATGACCGGAATGCGCACCTGCGACTTGACCAGGGCGATGGTCTCGTACTCGGCCTCGCCGGTGTACTGGTCGGCGCGCGTGCGGCCGTGGATGGCCACGGCGCGGATTCCGCTCTCCTGCGCGATGCGGGCGATGACGGGCGCGTTCTTGTGCTGGCGATTCCAGCCGGTGCGGAACTTCAGCGTTACTGGCGTATCGGGCACGGCAGCGACGACCGCCTCGAGAATCCGCGCCACCAGCGGTTCGTCCTGCATCAGCGCCGAGCCGGCCATGACGTTGCAGACCTTCTTTGCCGGGCAGCCCATGTTGATGTCGATGATCTGCGCGCCGTTGTCGACGTTGTAGCGTGCCGCGTCAGCCATCATGCGCGGATCGGCACCGGCGATCTGCACCGAGATCGGATCGACCTCGCCGTCATGGTTGGCGCGGCGGCGCGTCTTTTCGCTGCCGTAGAGCAGCGAGTTGGACGTCACCATCTCGGACACGGCCAACCCGGCGCCGAGCTTCTTGCACAACTGCCGGAACGGACGATCCGTCACGCCGGCCATGGGTGCCACGAACAGGTTGTTGCGCAGCGAAAAACCGAGGAATTGCATGCGGGCCGAGGCGGATGCCGGAAGGGATGCGTACGGGGAAGCGTGCAATTTTAGCGCAACGGCCGCGCGCGGCGGATCAGCGGCATTGATGGCGACTCAAGGCAGCCCATTGGCTCCGAACATCATGCGCCGGGCGACGAAGCGCCGCAGCGGCGGCACGATATCGAGCGCCAGCAGGCCAGCGCCCCGCAAATGCTTGAGCGGCGTGAAGTCCACGCCGAAGGCATCGATCAGCAGATCGGTAAAGCCCATCGTGCCACGCCGGTCGACGCGACGTCGGGCGGCATAGCCGGACAGCACGGCCGGGGCGCCGGGGTCGCCGGCACCCGCCAGAGACCGCGCCAGTTCCCAGACATCGCGCACGGCAAGATTGAAACCCTGGCCAGCCACCGGATGCAGCGTCTGCGCGGCGTTGCCCAACCACACCTGGCGCGGGCCGACCACGTTGGTGCGCCAGCGCAGTCCGAGCGGATAGGCCAGCCGCGGTGTCAACGCGGTGAAGTCGTGGCGGTGCCCGAAGCGTGCCGCGAGCAGCGATCGGAAGGCATCGTCGTCCAGCGTCCGGATTTTCTCGACCTGCGCCGATGCGCACGTCAGCACGACGGCATAGTCGTTGCCGAAGGGCAGCAGGGCCAGCGGCCCTTCGTCGGTGAAGCGCTCCCAGGCGACGTTGTCATGCCGGGCCGCCACGCCGACGGTGCACAACACGGCGTGCTGCCCATAGTCGCGCGTCTGCGCGGCCTTGGGGTCGACCGCGCCTTCGGCCCACGCCACCAGCCGCACACGGCACTCGTCCGCGTCAATCGCCGTCCCGCCACCACTGTAGTTTGGTCCTGTCAGGCGAACCCCGTCGTCGGCGATCGACATGTCCGCCGCCGCGATTGCGGTGCCGTCGAGGTATGCGATGCCGGCCGTCGATACGGCGGCGTCCAGCGCATCGATCAGCGCCGCGGCCGGCAGCACGTACCCCAGTGCCGGAAGGTTCAACTCGCCGGCGTCGATCACGGTGCGCCCAAGACCATGGCGATGCGACACATGCACCTTGCGGATCGGCGTGGCGCCATCGCGTACGATCAGCGGCCAGACACCAAGGCGCTCGAGGACCTGCTGGGTGCCATGCGAGAGCGCCAGGATGCGCGCATCGCGGCGCACGGCGGTGCGCGGTCGCGCCTCATGGATCCGGCTGGTCATGCCGTGGTGCCGCAGCGCCAGCGCGAGGGTCATGCCGGCAGGTCCGCCGCCGACAATGGCGACATCGCTCACGCGCGCGCCGCCATCAGGGCCTCGATGCCGGCGATGTCCTTGGGCACGCCGGCGGTCAGGTTGGCGTTGCCATCGGCCGTGACGACGATATCGTCCTCGATGCGCACGCCGATGTTCCAGAACGCCTCCGGCACGTCGTCGCCGGGCCGGATGTAGCAGCCCGGTTCGACCGTCAGCACCATGCCTGGCTGCAGGCAGACCCAGTCGTCGCCGTTCTTGTATTCGCCGGCATCGTGTACGTCGCGTCCCAGCCAGTGCCCGGCGCGATGCATGTAGAAGCGCTTGTAGCTGCCGGATTCGATGGCACCGTCGAGCGAGCCATCCAGCAGCTTGAGATCGATCAGCCCCTGCGTCAGCGTGCGCGTGGCGACATCGTGATAATCGTTGAAGGCCGCACCGGGCTTCACGACATCGATGCACGCCTCCTGCGCGGCCAGCACCAACGCGTAGATATCGCGCTGCGGTCCGCTGAAGCGCCCGTTGACGGGAAACGTCCGCGTGATGTCCGCGGCATAGCCGGCGTATTCGCCACCTGCGTCGATCAACAGCAGTTCGCCGTCCTTCAGGCAGGCGTTGTTGCTGATGTAGTGCAGGACGCAGGCATTACCGCCGCCGGCGACAATCGAGTTGTAGGCCGGTGCCTGACATCCCTGGCGGCGGAACTCGTGGAGCAACTCCGCCTCGACCTCGTATTCATAGCGCCCGGCGCGCGCGAAGCGCATCGCGCGCGCATGCGCGGCGGCCGATATCTCGCCCGCCCGACGCATCAGCGCGATCTCGGCATCGTCCTTGACGAGGCGCATCGCATCGAGCTCGGCGCGCACGTCGCGGATCGCCGCCGGCGCCCGCTTGCCTTCGCGGGTGCGGGCGCGCACGGCGTTGAGCGCCGTCGAGATGCGCGCATCCCAGGCCGCATCGTGACCCAGCGACGCCCACAACACGGGTTGGTCGGCCAGCAGATCGGCCAGGCGCGCGTCCAGATCGCCGATGGCATACGCCGCATCGAAGCCGAAGGATTCCGCAGCAGCCTGCGGCCCGAAGCGGAGCCCGTCCCATATCTCCTTCTCGACGTTCTTCTCGCGGCAGAACAGGATCGTCTGCGGCGTCGCGCCGGCTATCACCACCAGCACGGCTTCGGGCTCGTCGAAATTCGTCAAGTAATGGAAATAGCTGTCGGCGCGGAAGGCGAAGTGGGCATCGCGATTGCGGATCACCTCGGGCGCGGTGGGCACCACCGCAATACCGCCGCCACCGCGGTTCATGCGTTCGATGAGCGTCGCCCTGCGGCGGGAGAATTCTGTCGTCATGTTCAGGTCCCGGTTGCCGCGACGGCACCGCCGCGTCGTGAAAGTTGATCATCCAGTTCGGCCAGCCGCTCCGGCGTGCCGACGTCGGTCCATTCGCCGCCGTGCCGCTCGCCGCCAACCTTGCCAGCCGCCATGGCTTCCCGCAGCAGCGGTGCGAGCGGCGCCCGCGTGCCCGGCACGATACGCGCGAACAACAGCGGATGATAGACGCCGATGCCGGCGAATGTCAGTCGTGCCGCGCCGCGGACGTCATCGCGCACCAGCAGCCCGTCAAGCACGAAATCGCCCTGCCGATGGTGAGCCGGGTTGGCGACCAGCACCAGATGCGCCAGCCGATCCGCGTGCTGCAGGGTGTCACCCAGCGCAGGTGCACGATCAACGGGCCAGTCGCAGTGGATGTCGGCGTTGATGACGAGGAAGGGCGCGTCACCCAGCAGCGGAAGCGCCTTGGCAATGCCGCCGGCGGTCTCCAGCGCACCCGGCGGTTCCGCCGACCACGCAATGCGCACGCCGTGGCCGGACCCATCACCCAGCGCGGCGACGAGCTGTTCGCCCAGATGCGCGTGGTTGATGACGATGTCGCCGAACCCGGCCGCCGCCAGTCGCTCGATGTGCCGGACGATCAGCGGCTTGCCGCCGACTGCCAGCAGCGGCTTCGGCGTGCGGTCGGTCAGCGGCCGCATCCGTTCGCCGCGCCCGGCGGCCAGCAGCATCGCCTTCAAAAGCTGTAGCCGGCCTGGACGGCACGGTCTTCGAGACGATCGAGCAGGCGCACGATGGGCGCCAGCGCGTCGTAACGACCGCAGGTCGCGCGCAAATACCCCGCCACCCGTGGCATGTCCTTCAAATACCCGTCCTTGCCGTCCCGATGGTAAAGACGGGCGAAGATGCCGAGCACCTTCAGGTGACGCTGCACCCCCATCCACTCGAAATCGCGGTGGAAGGCGGCGAAGTCGTCGCGCACGGGCAACCCCGCCGCACGCGCCCGCTCCCAATGCCGCACGAGCCAATCGAGAATGCGCTCCTCGTCCCAGTCGATGTAGGCATCCTTGAAGAGCGACACCAGATCGTACGTCATCGGTCCATAAACCGCGTCCTGGAAATCGATGATGCCGGGGTTGCGCTCGGCGACGACCATCAGGTTGCGCGCGTGGTAGTCGCGATGCACGAACACCCGTGGTTCGTCCAGATTCACGGCGAGAATGCGTGTGAAGGCGCGTTGCAGACCATCGACCTCCCTGTCCGACAGGTTCGCTGCGCAATGGCGGGCGACGAACCAGTCGGGGAACAGATCCAGCTCGCGGCGCAGCAGGGCTTCATCGTATGCCGGCAACACGCCGGAGCGGCTGGCGGCCTGGATGCGGCGCAGCGCGGCCAGGGCATCGTCATACAACCCATCGGCGCTCGCCTCATCGAGCGCGGCAAGGTAGGACGTGCCGCCCAGATCGGAGATCAGGAGAAAACCCTGGTCGAGATCCATCGCCTCGACATCCGGGACGTGGGCGCCGGCATCGGCGAACAACTGGCGGACGGCGAGCCAGGGTCGGCAATCCTCGCGTTCCGGAGGCGCATCCATGACGACGCGCGTGCTGCCATCCCCGCGTGTGGCGCGGAAATAGCGTCTGAAACTGGCATCGGCGGATGCGGGAGCCAGCGTGAAGGGTTCGCCGCGCCAAAGCCTGCGTAGCCATTCGTCGATGCGTTGTTGTCGTTCCATGAGGCGGGCGATGCGCGGGATGCCGGACAAAGCGGCGGCATTGAAGTCGCTGCCCGCTCGCACGCCGCGCGGGCGAATAGAATGGCGGGATTTTAACATTCGGGCTTTTCCGGGCCGTCGCGGCACTGTCCGCGAGGCGCGTGCGGCCCGCCGCACCGGCATCCGCATGACCTCTCCGCGTTACGGACAACTCGGCCTGTTGGCGTTGCTCGCCGTGCCCGCGGTCGCGCACGCCGACAAGCTGCCCGCGCTGCGCATCGACCCGGGCCTGCTGGGCACCGCGCCGGTGCGCGTGCCTGCTGGCGCCGCGCCTGTCGCTGCCTCGCCGTCCGTCGGCGCAGCATCCGTTGCAGCACGGGCGCCCGCCGCAGCCTCCCCTGCGAGCGTCGGCGCCAAGCCCGTCACGCTGCCGCGCGCCAGCGCGATCCCCGTACCGGCACTGGGCGACGAGACCGTACTCGACGCCCAGCGCTTCGAGGCGCTCGATGACCGCCGGGTGGTGGCGATCGGCGATGTCGAACTGACCAAGCGCGATGCCCGCCTGCTGACCGATCGCCTCGTTTACGACAAGGCCGGCGACGACATCGAGGCGGTCGGCAATGTCCACCTCTCGCGGGGCGGCGAGCAGATGCATGGGCCGCGGCTCAAGCTGAGTCTTGCCAATGAAACGGGGGTTTTCGAAAAGCCGAGCTATCAGATCCAGCGCTCGCTGATCCGCGAAGCGCCGCAGCCGATACCGGCCGACAGCGGTGCCCGGCTTCCCACCGGCAGCGGAAGCGCCGCCGCGCTGCATTTCGAAGGCAAGGGCCAGTACCGGCTCGAGGACGCGACCTACAGCACCTGTCCGGCGAACCCGGACGGCAGTTTCGACTGGTTTGCGCGCATCGGCGATCTGGCGCTCGACTACGTCGATGAAACCGGCACCGGCCGCCACGGCGCGGTGTATTTCAAGGACGTGCCGATCCTCTATTCACCCTGGCTTGCCTTTCCGCTCAACAACCGTCGCAAGTCGGGGCTGCTGACGCCGTCGATCGGATCGAGCAGCAATACCGGCTTCGAGTACACGCAACCGATCTACTGGAACATCGCGCCGAATTACGACGCGACGTTGTACCCGCGGCTGATGACCAAGCGCGGCATCCAGCTTGGTGCCGAATTCCGGTATCTCGGTGCGGCGCAAAAGGGCCAGATCGAAGCCGAATACATCCCGAACGACAACGAGTTCGGCGACAGTCGCTCGCGGCTGTACTGGAAACACGCACAAGACCTCGGCTACGGCCTCGGGTCCTTCGTCGATTTCCATGGCGTTTCCGACTCGACCTACTTCCGCGACCTGTCCACGCGGCTGTCGTCGGTGTCGCAGACCAACCTCCTGCGCCAGGCCGGCATCGCCAGTGCCGGCGCATGGTGGCGCGGCACGCTTGCAGCCATCGACTACCAGACGTTGCAAGACCCCAACCTGCCGGTGATCGCAGAGCCCTACCAGCGCCTGCCGCAACTGCGCCTCGAGGCGTTCCGTTACGACCTGCCGTTCGGCCTCGAGGCCCGCGCATTGGCGGAATACGTCGATTTCCGCCACCCGGACCGTGCCGAGGGCCGGCGCACCAGTCTGTATCCGCAGATTGCCCTGCCGCTGCACGGCGCGGCGTGGTACGTCACGCCGAAGGCGGGCGTGCGCTCGTTGCGCTACGACATCGACCGTTACCGCGCCTTCGACGCGACAGGGCCGGAAAGGCTCTCGACCTCGGTCAATGTGCCGATCGCCAGCGTCGATTCGGGCCTGTTCTTCGAGCGCGATTTTTCGTGGCTGGAGAGCACGCTGACGCAGACGCTCGAACCGCGCCTGTACTACCTGTACGCACCGGCGCGCCGGCAGTCCCAGATCCCGGCGTTCGACACGGCGATCGCCGACTTCAATTTCGCGCAGATATTTTCGGAAAGCCGCTATGTCGGTGGCGATCGCATCGCCGATGCCAATCAACTGACGGCGATGGTCAGTTCGCGCTTCATCGACCCGGCATCGGGCGCCGAGCGACTGCGCGCCGGGTTCGGCCAGCGGTTCTATTTCGACGACCAGCAGGTGGGCCTGCCCGGCGAGACGCTGCGCACGGACCGCAAGACCGATCTGTTGGCCGCGATCAGCGGCCAGCTGACCGACCAGTGGTTCGTCGATGCGGCGTGGCAATACAACCCGCGAGAGGCGCAAACAGAGCGGCTGAATCTGGGCGTGCGCTTCCAGCCCGGCCCCGGTCGCGTCATCAATGCCGGCTACCGCTATGCCCGCGAGGCGGTCGGCGCACCCTTGTCCGGCTTCGGCCAGGTCGATGTTTCCGCACAGTGGCCGCTCGGCGGCGGCTGGTACGGCGTCGGCCGGTACAATTACTCCACCAAGGACAGCCGCGTCATCGAGGCGCTGGGCGGCGCCGAGTACGATGGCGGTTGCTGGGTGGCTCGCGCCGTCATCCAGCGTACGGCCACGTTGGTGCGCGAATCCAACACGGCTTTCTTCTTTCAGCTCGAACTCAACGACTTCTCACGCATCGGCTCCAATCCGCTCGACCTGCTCAAACGCTCGGTGCCCGGTTACGGCGCCGTCTCCGCCGGCGGCATGATCGAAGACGCCGACGACCCCTCCGCATCCTTCCTCCGCACGACACCATGAAGCCAACGAATCTGCTGCTCCTGCTGCTCCTCACCCTGTCCGCTTCCGCGTTCGCCCAGTCGCGTGCCAATCCCGTCGAAATTAACCGTATCGTCGCGGTGGTCAATGACGAAGCCATCACGGCGCTCGAATTGCAATCCCGGCTCGCCGCCGTACAGCGCCAGCTGCGTTCCCAGAACGTCCAGTTGCCGCCGCCCGACGTGCTCGAAAAGCAGATGCTCGACCGCATGATCTTCGATCGCGTGCAGTTGCAGCAGGCGCGCGAAACCGGCCTGCGCATTTCCGACATCGAGCTCGACGGCGCGCTGCGCCGCATCGCCGCCAGCAACCGCCTGTCGATCGAGGAGTTCCGCGGTGCCCTGCAGCGCGATGGCGTCACGTGGACCAAGTTCCGCGAAGATGTCCGCGACGAGATGACCATTTCACGGCTGCGCGAGCGCGAAGTCGATGCGCGCCTGACCATCACCGAAGGCGAGATCGACGCCTACCTTGCCAACCCGACGGCCGTGCAGACGGGCAACGTCGAAGTGCAGTTGTCGCACATCATCGTGCGCGTACCCGAGCAAGCCACGCCCGACCAGCTCATGCGCCTGGGCGCACGGGCCAACGACGCGCTGGCCCGCGTGAAGCGCGGCGAGGATTTCGCCAAGGTCGCCGCGGCCATTTCCGAGGCGCCGGACGCGCTGGCCGGCGGCGACATGGGCGTGCGCCCGCTGGGCCGCCTGCCGACGCTCTATGCCGACGCCATCGCTTCGCTGAAGCCGGGCGAGACCAGCGACATCCTGCGTTCGCCGGCCGGCTTCCACATCGTCAAGCTGGTCGCCAAGGGTGGTGCGCGCGAATTGCCCACCACCGCACTAAAGCAGACGCATGCGCGCCATATCCTCATCAAGGCGACGGAGATCGTCACGCCCGAGGAGGCGCAGCGCAAAGCCGAGGCGCTGCACGAACGCCTGAAGGGCGGCGCCGATTTCGCCGAGTTGGCGCGCCAGCATTCGAACGACTTCTCCGCCGGCAGCGGCGGCGATCTGGGCTGGTTGTACGAGGGAGATACCGTGCCCGAGTTCGAGCGCGCGATGAACAACCTCAAGATCGGCGAGACCACCGGCCCGGTGCGCACGCAGTTCGGCTTTCACCTCATCCAGGTCATGGAGCGCCGCACGCAGGAGGCGACCGAAGACCGCAAGCGCCAGATCGTCCGTCAGATCCTGCGCGAGCGTCGTGCCGACGAAGCCTACGAAGACTGGTTGCGGCAGCAGCGCGATCGCGCCTACGTCGACATCCGCGCGAAGGATGCCTGAGACCCGGGCGCGCATCGCCGTCACCTCCGGCGAGCCGGCCGGCATCGGCCCGGACATCTGCCTTAGGCTGGCCGAACGCGATTGGCCGGCCGACATCGAAGTGCTTGGCGATCGCACGCTCCTTGCGGCGCGTGCGCAGGCCATCGGCATCGACTTCGCTGGGTTCGAGCGCCGCATTGCGGTCCGCCATGTGCCGCTGCAAACTACAGTGGTGGCGGGACGGCGCGATGCCGCCAACGCGCGCTACGTGCTGGCGCTGCTCGATACCGCGATCGATGGCTGCCGCAGCGGCGCCTGTGCGGCCATGGTCACGGCGCCGGTACACAAGGGCGTGATCAATGATGCCGGCGTGCCCTTCACCGGTCACACCGAATACCTCGCCGAACGGACCGGCACGCCGCGTGTGGTGATGATGCTGGCTGCCACGCGGCCGCCGGTGTTGCTGCGCGTGGCGCTCGTGACGACGCATCTGCCGCTCAAGGATGTGGCAGCCAGCATTACGTCCAGCGAGCTGACCGCCGTATTGCGCATCGTGCACGCCGATCTGGTGGCCAAGTTCGGCATTGCGCGCCCGCGCATCCTTGTGGCCGGGCTCAACCCACATGCCGGCGAGGACGGCCACATGGGCCGCGAGGAGATCGACGTCATCGCGCCGGTGCTTGCCGCGCTGCGCGGCGAGGACATGGACCTCGTCGGCCCCTTGCCGGCCGATACGCTGTTCACGCCCGGCGTGCTGGCCGGCTCGCACGCGCAGGTGGCGATGTATCACGATCAGGGGCTTGCCGTGCTGAAGTACGCAGCCTTCGACAACGCCATCAACATCACGCTCGGCCTGCCGATCATCCGCACCTCCGTCGATCACGGCACCGCCTTCGATCTGGCCGGCAGCGGCCGCGCTTCGCCAGCCAGTCTCTATGCGGCGGTGGATGCCGCCATCGACATGGCCGCGCGAAAGGCATGAAGCGGGCAACGCGATCGGTCGATGGCCATGTCGCGCGCAAGCGTTTCGGGCAGAACTTTCTCGTCTCGTCCGGCGTCATCGCCAACATCGTTGCCGCCATCGCGCCCCGACCGGACGACACCGTCGTCGAGATCGGGCCGGGCCTGGGCGCGCTGACCGAGCCGTTGCTGGCAAAGCTGGCGCACCTGCATGTGGTGGAGATCGACCGCGATCTGAGCGCGCGGTTGCGGGAGCGCTTTGCCGTCGAGCGCCTGACGATCCACGAGGGCGATGCGCTGGCGTTCGATTTCGCCGCGCTGGCACCCGCGCCGCGCCGCTTGCGCATTGTCGGCAACCTGCCCTACAACATTTCCAGCCCGCTGCTGTTCCACCTGGCGGGCGTCGCCGGCGCGGTGCGCGACATGCATTTCATGCTGCAGCGGGAAGTCGTGGATCGCATGGTCGCCGCACCCGGCGGCAGCGATTACGGACGCCTGTCGGTGATGCTCCAGTATCGATTCGACATGGCACGCCTGTTCATCGTGCCACCCGGCGCTTTCAATCCGCCGCCGAAGGTGGATTCGGCAATCGTCCGGCTGATCCCGCTGGAACGCGCAAACTACAGTGGTGGTGACACGGCGGTTGACGAGGCGTTCTTCGCCGCGCTGGTCACGCAGGCGTTTTCGCAACGGCGCAAGATGCTGCGCAACACGCTGCGCGATTGGGCGGGCGAAGAGCAATTGCGCACAGTCGGCATCGCACCGACTGCGCGGGCCGAGGACCTAGCGGTGGCCGATTACGTCCGGCTGGCCAACGCGCTGGTCGCGGCAGGCGTCAAGCCTCCTTCTTGGCCGGACAGGTGTTGAGCCCGATCAGCGGGTAGAGCGGGCAGAAGCCCGCGAGGCCCGTGCCGATCGGCACCAACCCGATCCACGCCCAGACCGGACCACCCATCAATGCCCAGGCCACCAGGGCCAGACCGACGACAATGCGCAGCGTGCGATCGATGCTACCGACATTCGATTTCATGACAGTTCCTTCATGTGTGATTGACGACGGGACCATGCTAATGTCGAAGCAGGCCCGGTGTCGGTGATGCAAGTCACACGGGGCCGTTGGCGACTACGCGCAATCCGGCGGCATCGAGGATCTCGATTTCCTCACGCCCGAGGCGCACCAGGCCTTGCTCGGCAAAGCCCTTGAGCAGGCGGCTGACGATCTCGCGCACGCTGCCCAGGTCCTCTGCCAGTTCGCGATGCGTCGCCCGCACCACGCGCCCTTTGCCGAGCAGTTGGCCGGCGAGGCGCTGATCGAGCTTGCGGAAGGCGACTTCTTCGACCAGTTGCATCAGCTCGGCCATGCGCTCGGCAAACAGCTGGAACACGAAGGCACGAAATGGCGCGCAGGCGAGCAACGCCTCGAACAAGGGCGGTGACATCACCGCCAGCCGTGTCGGTGCAACGGCAACGCCACGTGCGTTGTAGGCCGCGTGACCGAGCAGGCAACTGGACGTGATGATGCACGATTCGCCGGGCAGCACCCGATAAAGCGGCAGCTCGCGACCGCTGGCGCTGGCCTTGACCACACGCAGGGCGCCGGAAATCACGAACGGGAAGCCGCCGCATGGCGCATGCTCGTCGAATAGCACCGTGCCGGACGGCACTTCGACGATGCGCAGTTCGGCATCCAGCCGCTCAACCAGTGCGGGCGGCAGCGCTGCGACGACTGGGTAGAGTGCGGCCAGCTCGGCGTTCATGCACGCACGTCGCTCAGAGCTTGTGAAGAAATCGGAGCGAGCGGGCCGCAGCGAGGTGCGGCCGGAGCGCAGCAACCGGGATGTACGTTGTCGTACATGAGGATAGCGAGCACTGCCCAAGCCCCGATCCGGCACGCGCAGTAGATTTGCTCACAAGCTCTCAGCCCAGTTCGGCGATCACCGGCGCGTGGTCCGATGGCCGTTCCAGCTTGCGCGGCGCCTTGTCGATCGCGCAAGTGCGGCAGGTGGCGGCAAGCGGCGCGGAAAGCAGGATGAGATCGATGCGCAAGCCCTTGTTGCGGCGAAAGCCCATTTCACGGTAATCCCACCACGAATAGCTTTTTTCCGGCTGGTCGAAGAGCCGGAAGGCATCGGCCAAGCCCAGGTCGATCAATTCGCGCAGCGCGGCACGCTCGGGCGTGCTGCACAATATCTTCTCGTGCCACGCGACGGGGTCGTGCACGTCGCGATCGTCCGGCGCGATGTTGAAATCGCCCAGCAGCGCAAGCCGCGGATGACGCGCGATCTCGCCTCGCAGCCAGTCGGTGAGTGCGGCGTACCAGCGCAGCTTGTAGGCATATTTGTCGCTACCCACCTCCGCGCCGTTGGGCATGTAGCCGCAGACGATGCGTACTTCGCCCAGCGTCAGCGCCAGCACGCGCTTTTGCTCGTCGGCAAAGCCGGGGATGTCGCGCGCAATGTCGGTCACCGCCACGCCGGCACGGGTCAGGATGGCGACGCCGTTGTAGGTCTTCTGGCCGTTGTGCTGAGCGACGTAGCCCGCCTGTGCCAGCGCGTCGAACGGAAAGCCGCCGTCTTCGGTCTTGGTTTCCTGCAGGCACAGTGCGTCCGGAGCATGGGCCGCCAGCCAGTCGAGCACGTGCGGCAGACGCACCTTCAGCGAATTGACGTTCCAGGTGGCGAGTTTCATGGTCCGGTGGGTCGGTCCGCCGATCAGGCTGACCGACTCGGCGATTCTACAGACCCGACCCGCCGCACCCCTTGGTCAGGTAGTTCTCGATCAACTGCAGCTGATTGCCCATGATCTGCCGGGTCCAGGCGGGACCATGATCGTAATCTGCAATCACCGTGTAATCGACCTTCTGGCCGGATTTCCTGGCGGCATCGACAAACCACTCGCTCTGCTCGACCGGCACGGTCTGGTCCCGCTCGCCCGTGTACACCATGATCGGAATTTTGATCTGGTCGGCTTTCTCGCGAGGATTGAGTCCCTTGACCGTCGTACCCTGTGCATCGCGATAGAACGGATTGGTATAAAAGCGCGCCCAGATGCGATCGATGTCGGAAACGCCGGCCCCGGCGATCGCGCATTTGTACAGACCATTTGGTCGCACGGCTGCCGTCATGGCCGAATAACCACCGTAGGAAAAGCCGAACATCGCGATGCGGCCCGACTGGGCGACTTTCTGCTCGACCAGCCATTTCGCACCATCGTCCTTGTCGTCCTGCATCTTCTGGCCCCACTCGGCATCGCCCGCCATCCACAGCTTGCGGCCCCACCCCTCCGAACCACGGAATTGCGGCTGCAGCACGGCATGGCAGCGCGACACCATGAGCGGCACCCACATCGAGCCATCGAAGGTCATCGCGTCACGCGCCCACGGGCCGCCATGGGGATGCACCACCGCTGCCCAAGGGCCGGGGCCGCAGAGTTCCTCGTTCGGCTTGGTCAGGAATGCCGGGATATTGAGGCCGTCGCGCGCCTTGTAATAGACGAGATCGGTGGTGCCCAGCGCGCGCCCGTCGATGTCTGGAAAGGCTTTTGAAAGCAGCGACAACCTGCCTTCGCGCAGCAGGTAGTACTCCGGCGGCCGGGCGGGACCGTCGACCATGATCACCGCGGTCTTGTAGTTCTGTGCGCTTGCGACAACTGTCAGGTTGAAATCGGCATCATAGGGCACAGCCTCACTCGTCCCGGTGGCAGGATCAACCAGACGAACAGGGCGCGCCTTGATCTTCAGCGCATTTCGCAGCGCCTGTTCCGTTCCCTTTATCGTGGGGTCGACGAACAGCACATCCCTTTCGCGGGGCCCCTGATAGGTGATTGACAGGATTTCACTCAACTCGTTGTCGTCGCCGCGATTGATCGAGATGGTGCCGGCCTCGAAGTACTTGTGCTCGAAGAGCACCTCCCGGGGCTTGCGGGCAGCGATGTCGTATTCATAGATCACGGCCTTGTCGCGACCGACGTTGCTGCGGACGAAAGCGGTATTGGGGTCCTTTGCGAAGCCGACGATCTCGACGGTGTCACGATTCTTCAGGTACGAGCGGAAATGCTCCTCCCAATTGCCCGTCTGCAAATTGCGTATTTCAGCGACGACATAGGCGCCTGTCCCGTCCACGTCGGCCTTGAGCCGGGCGCGCAGATTGCCCGCGCGATCGGTGATGTAGCCGGCATCGTGTTCGCCAGCGCGCTGGATGCGTTCCGACTTGCGAGTGCGGACGTTGACCTTGTATACGTCGCCGGCATCCATGCCGACATTGTTCACCACCAGAATGTGGTCGGGATCGGCCGGCAGACGGTCAAGAACGGCAGGAATGGAGATCGATTGCAGGCGTTCCTCGATTTCGCTCTTGGGTGCCGGCAACTGCAGAGGTTCATGCCATTCCTTCCCCTCCAGGTCGGTCAGGTAAAGCTTGGTCACGAACGTCTTGGTCAATTCGCCAAGGCGCGCGTCATAGGGCTGCCACAGCGACACGGCGAGCATGTCGTTCTTGATGAAGTTCACGCTGCGGAACTTCATTTTCGTCGTACCGATCACGGTCGGCGCGGTACCCAGCGCTTCAGTACGCCAAACGAGGATGACGCGCTCTTCGCCGCGCGCTTCAAGGGCCGCCATGCGTTTGCCGTCCGGCGACAGCGTGAAGCTCGACATGCGGGGGAACGCCGCCAGTTGCGCGATCGTCGGCACCGCCGGCTTGGCGAATGAAACCGATGCGCACAGGGACAACGCGACGCCTAGAAAGAGATTGCGGATCTTCTGCATGATTCTCGCGTACCTGTAAAAGAAAAACCCCGCCGCCTCGACGGCGGCGGGGTTGGAGCAGCTCGTCAGAACGACTTGCTGACGTTGACGAAGAACGTACGACCGAAGTAGTCGTAGCCGCTATACAACGGCGCGTTGCCGACGCGGTTGTATCCGGCTTGCGCCGAAATCGATGGCGGCACCTTGTCCGTCAGGTTGCGCACGCCCACTGTGGTCTCCCACTTGTCGCCCTTGTAGCGGACCGACATGTAGTGCGTGAAGTACTCCGGCACATCGAGTTTGAAGGTGCTGGTCTTGCGATCCTCACCCAGGTACTCGTAGCTCGACATCGCGGCAATCCAGTCCATGCCGTAGCGGAACGTCCAACCTTGATAGTTATACGTCAGGTCCAACGTGCCCGAGTATTTCGGGTTGTTGAGCGTGCCGTTGAAATCGTCGATCGGATCGTCCGGGAACAGCTTGTTCTTCTGGTCCTTGAACTGGGTGAATTGCAGGTTGGCGCGGAACTTGCCGGCACCGATGTTGCGGGTGTAGCGCGCGGTGTAGTCGTAGCCGGAAACGATGTCGGTCGCCAGGTTGATGTAGCTGTCATGGACCGTCAAGGCATTGCTGCTCGGGTTGCGGGCATCCACCAGCCGGCAGAAGCTGCCGCCGGACCGGAAGTCCGGATCGTCATAGCAGCGATTCAGGATGGCCGTGCCGCCGACGCGTGCAACGCCGTTGTCAACCGTAATGTCGAAGAAATCGACTGCGAATGAGAAGTCTCCCCAGCCCTCCTTCAGTTCGGGCTGCAGCACGAGGCCGACTGTCATGTTCTTCGACGTTTCGGCCTTCAGGCCTTGCTCGGCGCCGCCTGCGGTGATGACCTGCACGCCCGACGTCGCCAGAAAGCCGGCCGGCAAGCCCTCGGACTGGCAGTTCGCCGCGCGCGCCGTTCCGGCATTGCTGGCCGAATCCCAGCTGTTGCACGGATCGGTTTGCGACGAAAGGAAGCCGCTGGTACCGCCAAGGAACTGCTCGTACAGTGCCGGAGCGCGATACGACGTTCCGTGCGAAGTGCGTACGGTCAGCCAGCTCACCGGCGTCCATAGCGCGCCCACCTTGTAGGTCGAATCGGAACCGTAGGAGTTGTAGTCGGTGTAGCGCGCCGACATGTTCACCGTCAGCTCTTCGGCACCCTTCAGACCGCGCAACAACGGCAGTTCGATTTCACCGTAGATTTCGCGCACGGCGTCCTTGCCGATGGTCGGGGCCGCCGAGGTCAGGTTGTAGAGATTGCCTGTCTGCGAATCGGCCGGCGGTGTGTCATTGATGCGCGCCGAGCGGACTTCGACGCCCAGTGCACCGCGTGCCTTGCCGTATGGCATCTTGAACAGCGTACCGCTGATGCCGAATGTCGCCGTGTCTTCTTCATAGACCGTCGTGCCGGTCACCGGACGCCACACGTAATTGACCCAGTCGGCAGGCAATTGGCCACCGATGACGGCGTTGGTCAGCGCAGGTGCGGCAACGCAACCGTTGGCGGGGTTGCGACAGGCGAACCCGCTGCCACTGGCGACGACATCAAGGCTTTGCGCCAGGCGATCGGTCAGGAAGGACTCGAACGTGTAGTCGCCGGTCGACTTGGCTTTCGTTACGTTGAAGTCATAGTCCCAGCCGGAGAACACGAAGGCACCGCGCATGCCGGCTGTCAGCTTCCAGTAATCGATCGACTGCGAACTCGTGTCGTTGCCGAAACCGATAAAGGCACGAACACCAACCCGCGCGCCGTTGGAAATGTTCGTCGGGCCCGAGAAGTTGCTGAATGCGAGGTTTGCCGGGATCAGCGGGCTGCCGCGCATGTAATCGAGGGACAGCTGCCGGTAGCCAACCTGCGAAGAGTCACGCTTGCTGCCCAGCAGTTCGAAGTAGAGCTCGGCATCGCCCAGCGCTTTCAGGTCATAGCCACCCTGCAGGAACAGGTTGTGCATTTCGCCGGGCGAAATCATCGAGCGCTTGTACATGCGCGGATCGAACGTATCGCGCACGTTGAGGTTGTTGGCACCGCCACCGACGCCTTCGAAACCGACGACGCCGGTCGTGACGGCGGCGTTCGGACGCCAGCGGTTGAACGACGTGCCGACCGACCCCGCGGCGCCGACGCCTGTGACTGAGTTGGTGCCAATCGTGTTGATGGTGACGCCATTCGAGCCCGTGCCGCTGATCGGATAGCACTTTGGCTCACCGGTCAGCGGGTCGATGAAGTCGCGACTACCCCATGCGCCGACGGTGCCGTCTGCCGCTACGGTACGACGGTAATCGGTATTGCAACGGGTCCAGCTGCGATCACCCAACGTCAGTTCCGTGCGATCAAGGAACTCGTAGGCGCCCGAGACATGGAAGCGATCTCCGGTCTTGCCGCCGACGATGGACAAACCGGTGCGGTCACCGCCGCCGTCGTCGGTAAAGTTGTACTGCGCTTCAACCGTGATGCCATCCACCTTCTTCTTGGTCACAACGTTGATGACGCCGGCGACCGCATCCGAGCCGTAGATCGACGAAGCGCCGTCCTTGAGGACTTCGATGTGATCGACGATGGCGCTGGGCAGCACATTGAGGTCGGCGGCGCCGACCGAACCGCGCGTGCCGGACGGTGTGACCCGCCGACCATTGAGCAGGACGAGGCTGCGTGTCGGCGCGAAGCCGCGAAGGCCTACCGTGTTGGCGCCGGGGCCACCGTCGGTGACGAATCCGCCGAAGGCATTGTTGATTTGTGCCGTTCCGCCTGTGGCAGCGGTGCCCTGCAAGGCTTCCGAGGTGGCCGCGAAGCCGGCCAGCAAGGTCTCTTCGCTGGTGATGATCTGCACCGGCGACGTGGAGTTGTAATTGTCCCGACGAATGCGGGAGCCCGTGACGACGATGGTGCCCGACCCTGCGTCGCTGGCGCTGGTCTGCGACCCCGTCGTGCCCTGTGCAAACGCGGCACCGGCGGTCATTTGGGCGAACGCGGCAACCAAGGCCACGCTCAGGTGACTGCGCTTCAGATTGAGCGATTTTCGACTCGACATACGAAACCCTCTTGAAGAAAAAACGATTGAAAAAGCATTTGACCGATCCCTCGCGGTGACGGCCCGCAATCCTGCGTTTCTGGTTCCCGGCAAGAAAGCCGATGCACACACCGCGTTCAACGCGGACGGAATCGCACCATCAAGCTTGGAGTGGCAGCAGATTAACAATTCGTTACAGGGAATCCAAGTACACCTGTGCAAGATGAGAGCGCTGCAGGTCGGACGTTGTTGCCATCCGACACGGAAGACCCTCGATGATGGTGCGCTGCAAAATGATCGTGCGATCAATCAGGCAACAAGCCGCACAATGCCGGTGCCTATAATTCCCCCATGGATGCCCTGCACGAACGTCGCCAGTTCTGGCGTGCCGCATTTCGGTCAATGGTCCGCCTGACGACGCATGGCGGACTGACCTACGCCCAATTGCTCGACATCTCGCTGCGCGGCGCATTGGTCGAAGTGCGGGACGACTGGAAAGGCAGCCTCGGCAACGATTGCCTGGTGCAACTCGATCTGGCGCCGGGCACATCGATTTCGATGTGGGCGCGTGTCAGCCATGTCGCTGGGCGGCATGTCGGCCTGCATTGCACGAGCATTGACCTCGACAGCATCACGCATCTGCGCCGGCTGGTGGAACTCAATGCCGGCGACCCTGCGCTGCTCGAGCGCGAACTGACGGCGCTGCTGACCGAGTAGGAGCGGGTCAGGCTGTTTCGGCCATCCCCGAGTGCCGCAGCAAGGCGTCCGCGGACGGCGCGCGGCCACGAAAGGCGATGAACGATTCGAGCGCCGGCCGGCTGCCGCCCACCGCGAGGATTTCGCGCCGGAATCGCTCACCTGTCGCGGCATCGAGCGTGCTGCCACTGGTGGCGGCCGCTTCTTCGAACGCCGCATAGGCATCGGCCGACAGCACCTCCGCCCATTTGTAGCTGTAGTACCCGGCGGCGTAACCACCGGCGAAGATGTGGCCAAAGGCATTGGCGAAGCGGTTCCACGGTGGCGGCAGGACGACCGCCACTTCGTTGCGCACCTGTTCCAGTACGTCGAGCGGCACGCACGGCTGCGGCGCAGCATGCAGCAGCATGTCGAACATGCCGAACTCGATCTGACGCAGCGTCTGCAATCCGCTCTGGAAATTCTTTGCGGCCAACATTTTGTCGAAGAGCGATCGCGGCAACGGCTCGCCTGAATCGACATGGCGCGTCATGCCGGAGAGGACATCCCACTCCCAGCAGAAGTTCTCCATGAACTGGCTGGGCAGCTCGACGGCGTCCCATTCCACGCCATGAATCCCCGACACCGGCAGTTCGTCCACCTCTGTGAGCAGGTGATGGAGCCCGTGGCCGAATTCGTGGAACAGGGTGATGACATCGTCGTGGCTGAAGGTCGCTTCGCGTGCGCCGACGGCTGACGGGAAGTTGCACACCAGATAGGCGACGGGCGGCTGCATGCCGCCGGTCGTCAGGCGCCGCGTGACGGCATCGTCCATCCATGCGCCGCCGCGTTTGGTCGCCCGCGCATGCAGATCAAGGAACACGCGTCCGACGAGCCTGCCTGCGCGCTCGATGCGGAACAGCCGGACATCGTCGTCCCATGCTGTGCAGGTCTCTGCCGACAAGTTCACGCCGAACACCCGCTCGATGACGCGAAACAGACCATCAAGCACGGCGCCTTCCGGAAAGTACTGCTTCACTTCGTCGTCCGAAAACGCATAGCGCGCCTGTTTCAGCTTCTCGGAGGCCCAGGGCAGATCCCAGGCTTCGAGCGTCGGCATCGACAGCTCGCCGGCGGCGAACAGCCGCAGTTCGGCCAGGTCCCGCTCGCCGAACGGTCGCGCGCGCCGTGCCATGTCGCGCAGGAATTCGACGACCTGCGCTGGGCTCTCGGCCATTTTCGGGGCAAGCGACACTTCGGCAAAGTTGCCGTATCCGAGCAACTGCGCCTCTTCGGCGCGCAAGGAAAGGATGCGTCCGATCAGCGGGCCATTGTCCCATTCCGCGCGGCTCGAACCATGCGTGAATTCGGCAGCGCGCGTGACATAGGCGCGATACATGCGGGCCCGCAGATCGCGGTTCGCCGCATACTGCATGACCGGCACATAGCTGGGTTGCTGCAGCGTGAATTTCCAGCCCGCGCGCCCGTCGGCCGCCGCGGCAAGGCGCGCCGCCTCGACCACGTCGGCAGGTAAACCGGCCACGTCCGCCTCGGCATCGACCCATTCGGCATGGGCGTTGGTGGCATCGAGCAGATTCTCCGAAAATTTCGCCGCGAGGGCCGACAGTTCCTCCTGTATCTCGAGAAACCGCGGTTTGTCGGCCTCGGGCAACTCGGCGCCCGACAGCCTGAAATCGCGCAAGTCGTTGTCGATGATGCGGCGGCGCACGGCGCTCAGTTCGGCGTACTGCGGGCTGGCCGCCAATGCCTTGGTCTTTGCGTACAACGCGAGATTCTGTCCCATCTCGGCGTAGTAGCTGGTGACGTCGGGCAGCATGGCGTTGTACGCATCGCGCCATTCCGGCACGTCGTTCACCGAATGCAGATGGCCCACCATGCCCCACGCCCGCGACAACCGTTCGCCTGAATCGATCAACGGCCGCATGAAATCATCCCACGTCGCCGGCACATCGTCGGCGAGCACGCGGGTCACGGTCTGCCGGCATTCGGCGATGAGGCCGGGGATCGCGTCGGCGACATGGGTCGGCAACAGCCCGGCGAATTTCGGCAGGCCGGAAAAATCGAGCAATGGGTTCATTCGACGAGCGCCTTATAGGCATGGAAGCTGGCATGTGCCAGCCATGGCAATACGACGATCAGGCCGAGCAATGCCGTCACAAAGCCGGCGGCGACCATGCCCATGATGACCGTGGCCCAGATCGCCAGCGGCACGGGATTCTCGGCAACGGCATTGAGGCTGGTGCCCAGGCCGCACATCAGCCGGCATTCGCCGCGGTCGATCAGCATCGGCGCCGAAACGACCGTCAGTGCAAAGACCACCGCCGCGAACAGCGCCCCCATGCCCCAGTACATGGCGAACAGCAGGTTGTGTTCGGGATTGCGCAGGATCTCGATGATCATGGCTGCCGGCTTGAGGCCCACACCCTTGTAGAACACGGCGATGACGAACACCGAAATCACCTGCCACAGCGTGCCGGCGAGGAAGCAAAGCAGGCTGAAGCCGAGCAGCGCCGACGTGTTTCGCTTCCAGGCGTGACGCAATGCCAGCAGCGGCACCGGCTCGCCGGCCAGGTAGCGACGCGACTTCTCGTAAAGCCCGGCGCCCAGCATCGGCGCGACGAGCAGAAAGCCACTGACCGCCGCCGTGTAGAGATACGGGAATTCGGCCGTGATGGTCAGGATCACCGCGCCGATAAGTACCAGCGCCAGGCCATATCCGAGGCTGCCCATCGGCTGGCGCCACATGTCGCGCCAACCCAGACGCAGCCAGCCAAGGCACGCCAGCGGACCAACCCGGCGAACCTTGGGAAACTCCAGTGGTGGCGGCACGGCGCAAGACCCGGTGGCACACGGTGGCGCATCCGGATCGAATGGCCAGTTGCCGCACGTCCGGCATTCCTCGGGGACGACGACGTTGGCCGGCACCGGCGGCTTCACGGGAATCGTCATGCCGGCAGTTGGCCACCGGTGAGGCGGCTCAGGGCTTCCTGGTATTTCTCGGCCGTCCGCGCGATGATCTCGGGCGGCAGACGGGGTCCAGGCGCTTGTTTGTTCCAGTCGAGCGTCTCGAGGTAATCGCGCACGAACTGCTTGTCGAACGACGGCGGACTGATGCCGACGCGATACTCGTCGAGCGGCCAGAATCGCGAGGAATCCGGCGTCAGCACTTCGTCGATCAGATGCAGGCGGCCGGCGGCATCAAGGCCGAATTCGAACTTGGTGTCGGCAATGACGATGCCCTTGACGCGGGCGAAGGCAGCCGCTTCGCGATACAGTCGCAACGTGACGTCACGCACTTGCGCTGCCAGCGCCGGGCCGACGAGGCGTTCGACCGACGCGAAATCGATGTTCTCGTCGTGCGCGCCCTGCTCTGCCTTTGTCGCCGGCGTAAACAGGGGCTCGGGCAACTGCTGCGCCAATTGCAGACCGGCCGGCAGCGAGATGCCGCAAACCATGCCGGACTTCTGGTAGTCCTTCCAGCCCGAGCCGATCAGGTAGCCGCGGGCGACCGCCTCGATCGGCAACGGCGCCAGCCGCTTGACGACGATGCTGCGGCCGCGCACCTGGTCGCGCTCGTCGGCGGTTACGACGCTTTCGGGGTCGATGCCGGTGAGCTGATTGGGTACGACATGCGCCAGCTTGCCGAACCAGAAATTCGCCACTGCGGTCAGCACCGCCCCTTTGCCGGGGATCGGGTCGGGCAGGATGACGTCGAAGGCCGACAGGCGATCGGTGGTGACGATCAACAGCCTGTCGGCATCGACGGCATAGATGTCGCGCACCTTGCCGCGACCGAGCAGCGGCAGGGTGGCAATGCGGGATTCAAATATCGTCGGAATGGGCATGGACGCAGTGGAACTATTCGCGCGGGACGATCGGCGACCCGCCTTCAGAAATGCAAAGGCCGCCCGCGGCTGGCGGACGGCCTCGCAATTTAACGCAAATCCGCAGTGCGGATTATTTCACGACCTGCGCCAATTCGCCCTTGGCGTAACGGGTCGTCATCCGCTCCAGCGAATCGACCTTGATCTTGGAGGCATTGCCGGCAGCACCGAACTGCTGGTAGCGGTCCTTGCAGATGCCCTTCATGGCCTTCGTCGATGCGGCGAGGTATTTGCGCGGGTCGAATTCCTTGCGGTTCTTGGCAAGGAACTCGCGGATCGCGCCGGTCGAGGCCATGCGCAGGTCGGTATCAATGTTCACCTTGCGCACGCCGTTCTTGATGCCCTCGACGATCTCCTCGACCGGCACGCCGTAGGTCTCGCCCATGTCGCCGCCGTTGTCGTTGATGATCTTCAGCCAATCCTGCGGCACCGAACTGGAGCCGTGCATCACCAGATGGGTGTTCGGGATGCGCGCATGGATTTCGCGGATGCGGTCGATGCGCAACACCTGACCCGTCGGCGGGCGCGTGAACTTGTACGCGCCGTGGCTGGTGCCGATGGCGATCGCCAATGCATCGACGCCGGTGTCGCGGACAAACTGCGCAGCTTCTTCGACATCGGTAACCAGTTGCGAATGATCGAGCACGCCTTCGGCGCCGACACCGTCCTCCTCGCCGGCCATGCCGGTTTCGAGCGAGCCCAGGCAACCGATTTCGCCTTCGACGGAAACACCGCAGTCGTGGGCCAGTGCGACGACACGTCGCGTGACATCGGCGTTGTATTCGTAGCTGGTCGGCGTCTTGCCGTCCTCGCCGAGCGAGCCGTCCATCATCACCGACGAGAAGCCGAGCTGGATCGAGCGTTGGCAGATCGCCGGGCTGGTACCGTGATCCTGGTGCATGCACACGGGGATGTGCGGGAATTCCTCGATCGCGGCGATGATGAGGTGGCGCAGGAAGGGCGCGCCGGCGTACTTGCGCGCGCCGGCCGAGGCTTGCACGATGACCGGCGAATCGGTTTCGTCGGCGGCCTCCATGATCGCGCGCATTTGTTCGAGGTTGTTGACGTTGAATGCCGGCAGGCCGTAGCCAAATTCGGCGGCATGATCCAGCAGTTGACGCATCGAGACGAGTGCCATGGGTTGCTCCTGGGTGATTAACGGGAAAGCGTTCGCGTCAGCGCGGAGCGGTGCTCGCCCACGCGCACGAGTTTCATGGTGTTGGTGCCGCCGGCCTGGCCGATCGGCTCGCCGATGGTGAGCACGATCAGGTCGCCGATTTCCACCGCACCGGCTCCGAGCAGGATGTCTTCCGCCTGCGTCAGCAGGTCGTCACGGTCGGACGCGACGTAGTTCGTCATCAGGGGATAGACATTGCGGAAAACGCTGACGCGATAGCGCGTGCGCACGCGCGGCGTCAGCGCATAGATCGGCACGCCGGCATTGAGCCGGCTCATCCACAGCGTCGTCGAGCCGGACTCGGTCAGCGTGGCGATGGCCTTGACCTTGAGGTGAAACGCCGTCCACAGCGCCGCCATGGCGATCGACTGGTCGATGCGGGTGAACACCTGATTGAGGAAATGCGTATCGAGCGAAATTTCCTGCGATTTCTCGGCCTCCAGGCAAACCCGGGCCATCGCCTCCACCGCCTGGATCGGGTATTGCCCCGCCGCCGTCTCGGCCGACAGCATCACCGCATCGGTGCCGTCGAGCACGGCGTTGGCGACGTCCGATACTTCCGCGCGCGTCGGCACCGGGCTCGAGATCATCGACTCCATCATCTGCGTCGCCGTGATGACGAAACGGTTGTGCTCGCGGGAGGCGCGAATGATCTTCTTCTGCAGCGCCGGGACGGCGGCATCGCCGACTTCGACGGCCAGGTCGCCGCGTGCCACCATCACGCCGTCGGTTGCGCGCAGGATGTCGTCGAGATCGGCCACGGCTTCGACGCGCTCGATCTTGGCGACGACGAGCGCATCCGATCCGGCCTCACGCAGCAATTGCCGGGCCTGACGCATGTCGGCGCCGTTCTTCGGGAACGACACGGCGACGTAGTCGACATTCAGGTCGGCCGCAGTACGGATGTCGGCGATGTCCTTGGGCGTCAGCGCCGGTGCGGAAAGCCCGCCGCCCTGCTTGTTGATGCCCTTGTTGTTCGACAGCACGCCTTCGTGACGGTTGCGGCAGACGAGTACGCGTCCTTCGATGCGCAAGATGTCGAACACCACGCGGCCGTCGTCGAGCAGCAGCACGTCGCCGGCGCGCACGTCATCGACCAGCTCCGGATAGTCGAGGCCGACCCGCTCGGCGTTGCCGACCTTGCAATCGGCGTCGAGCAGGAACTGTTGGTCGGGCGCCAGCGTCACCGGGCCATCGGCGAACTTGCCGATGCGAATCTTCGGGCCCTGCAGATCGGCCATCACGCCGACGGTACGACCGGCCTCGTGCGCCACCTCGCGCAACAGCGCGACCCGTGCGCGATGGTCGCCCGGGGCACCGTGCGAGAAGTTCAGGCGTACGACATCGACGCCGGCGCGTACGAGTGCCAGCAGCCGCTCGCGGCTGCTCGATGCAGGTCCCAATGTGGCGACAATCTTGGTCGAACGTTGCATCGGGGCCCTGACCTTCCTGTGGGTTACGTCGAAGCGCGTTTTTCCAGTATATCGACGGCCGGCAACACCTTGCCTTCGAGGTATTCGAGAAAGGCACCACCTGCCGTCGAGATGTACGACACCTTGTCGTAGATATCGTATTTCTGGATCGCCGCAATGGTGTCGCCGCCGCCGGCCAGCGTGAAGGCCTTGGTGTTGGCGATGGCCATGGCGATGGTCTTGGTGCCCTCGCCGAACTGGTCGAATTCGAAAACGCCGACCGGGCCGTTCCAGACCACGGTGCCCGCGTTCATGATGATGTCGGCAAGTTCCTTTGCCGATTGCGGACCGATGTCGAAGATCATGTCGTCGTCGTCCACCACGTCGGCCGATTTCAGCACCGCCGGCTCGGCGGCATCGAAGCGCTTGCCGCAGACGACATCGACGGCGAGCGGGATGCGCGCGCCGCGTGCCGCCATCTTCTCGCCCAACGCTTTCGCCGTGCCGACCAGATCCGCTTCGCACAGCGATTTGCCGACATTCTTGCCGGCCGCCTTGAGGAAGGTATTGGCGATGCCGCCGCCGACGACGAGCTGGTCGACCTTCTCGGACAGCGACTCGAGCACGGTGAGCTTGGTCGACACCTTGGAGCCGCCGACAATGGCCACCATCGGCCGCGCCGGATTGGCCAGCGCCTTGTGCAGCGCGTCGAGTTCCTCGGCGACGAGCAAACCCGCGCAGGCGGTCGGCGCGTATTGGGCGATGCCGTAGGTCGAGGCCTCGGCGCGGTGCGCGGTGCCGAAGGCATCCATGACGAACACGTCGCACAACGCGGCGTACTTGCGCGCGGTGTCCTCGACGTTCTTCTTTTCGCCCTTGTTGAAGCGGCAATTTTCCAGCACGACCAGTTCGCCCGCGGCGACCCCGAAACCGCCGTCGACCCAATCGCGCACCAGGCGCACCGGACGTGCCAGGCGATGGGCGATGACATCCACCACGGGTTGCAGCGAGTTCTCCTGCGTAAACACGCCTTCCTCGGGACGACCGAGGTGCGAGGTCACCATAACCTTGGCGCCGGCGCGCAAGCAGTGCTCGATGGTCGGCAGCGACGCGACGATGCGTGCGTCCGAGGTGACCTTGCCATCCTTGACGGGTACATTGAGGTCGGCGCGGATGAAGACCCGCTTGCCGGCCAAATCGATGTCTGTGAGTTTGTTGAACATGATTCGATCCGATGGACGGAAATTGAAACTACAGTGGTGGTGGCACGGCGCTTGGCCGGCCCGGCGTCGGGAGCGGGCGTCGCCCGCCCCCGGGCGACGTCATTTGGCGATGACGCGCACCATCTCGAGCACCTTGTTGGAGTAGCCCCATTCGTTGTCGTACCACGACACCACCTTGACGAAGGTCTTGTCCAGCGCAATGCCGGCATCGGCGTCGAACACCGAGGTGCACGGCTCGCCGCGGAAATCGGTCGCGACGACCTTGTCTTCGGTGTACCCGAGCACGCCCTTCATGGCGCCTTCGGACGCCGCCTTCATGGCCTTGCAGATGTCCTCGTAGCTGGCCTCCTTGACGAGTTCGACCGTCAGGTCGACCACGGACACATCGGAAGTCGGCACGCGGAACGACATGCCGGTGAGCTTCTTGTTCAGCTCCGGAATGACGACGCCGACGGCCTTGGCAGCGCCGGTCGACGACGGGATGATGTTTTCGAGAATGCCGCGCCCGCCCCGCCAGTCCTTGTTCGATGGGCCATCGACGGTCTTCTGCGTGGCAGTGGTGGCATGCACCGTGGTCATCAGGCCGCGCTTGATGCCCCAGGTGTCGTTGAGCACCTTGGCCACCGGCGCCAGGCAGTTGGTCGTGCACGAGGCATTGGAGATGATGGCCTGCCCGCTGTAGGTCTTGTCATTGACGCCGAAGACGAACATCGGCGTGTCGTCCTTCGACGGCGCCGACATGACGACCTTGCGAGCGCCTGCCGCCAGATGCTTTTCGCATGTTTCCTTGGTCAGGAACAGACCCGTCGACTCGACGACCACATCGGCGCCGACGTCGCCCCATTTCAGTTCGGCCGGATCCTTGACGGCGGTCAGGCGGATGCGCTTGCCATTGACGACCAGGGTCGAGCCATCGACGCTGACCTCGCCCTGGAAGCGGCCGTGTACGGAATCGTACTTGAGCATGTAGGCGAGGTAATCGGGCTCGAGCAGGTCGTTGATGCCGACGATCTCGACGTCCGGGAAATTGCGCACCGCGGCACGGAAAACCATGCGTCCGATGCGACCGAAACCGTTGATGCCTACCTTGATTGCCATGATGAACTCCTGATTGAACGAATCACGTGATGACGCGCTTCACCGTGGCGACCACATTGTCGACGGTGAAGCCGAACTCCTTGAACAGCGCGCCGGCAGGCGCCGACTCGCCGAAACGGTCGAGACCGACGACGGCGCCCTCGAGGCCGACGTATTTGTACCATCCGCTTGTTACACCGGCCTCCACGGCGACGCGCGGTACGCCGCGCGGCAGGACGCTGTCGCGATAGGCCGCGTCCTGGCGGTCGAAGACGTTGGTGCAGGGCATCGACACGACGCGCACGGCGACGCCTTCCTCGGCGAGCTTCGCCTGCGCCTTGAGCGCGAGGTCGACCTCCGAGCCGGTGGCGACGATGATCGCGCCGGGCTTCGCGGCGTCCGACAGCACGTAGCCGCCGCGGCGAATCTCGGCGACTGCGCCGGCGCTGCGCTTGACGTAGGGCAGGTTCTGCCGCGAAAACGCCATTGCCGTCGGGCCGTTGCGGCGCTCGATGGCGCACGCCCAGGCCACGGCCGACTCCATCGTGTCGCAGGGCCGCCAGACATCCATGTCCGGAATCATCCGCAACGTCGCCGTCTGCTCGACCGGCTGGTGCGTCGGACCGTCCTCCCCCAGGCCGATCGAATCGTGGGTGAACACGAAGATCGCGCGTTGCTTCATCAGCGCCGCCATGCGCAGCGCGTTGCGGGCATATTCGGAGAACATCAGGAAGGTGCCGCCGTACGGGATGAAGCCGCCGTGCAGCGCGATGCCGTTGCAGATCGCCGCCATGCCGAATTCGCGCACGCCGTAGTGCACGTAGTTGCCCGAGCCGTCGCGCTTGACCGCCTTGGAGCCGGACCAGTTGGTGAGGTTGGAGCCCGTCAGGTCGGCCGAGCCGCCGAGCAGTTCCGGCAGTTTCGGTGCGAAGGCCTCGATGCTGTTCTGGCTGGCCTTGCGCGTGGCGATGGTCTCCGCCTTGGCGTCGATCTGCGCAAGCACGGCCTCGACATGCGAAGACCAGTCGGCCGGCAGGTCGCCCTGCATCCGCCGCGTGAATTCGGCGGCAAGCTCCGGGAATGCCTGCGCATAGTCCGCGAAGCGGCGCTTCCAGTCAGCCTCCCAGGCGGCGCCCTTGGCCTTGGCATCCCATGCTTCGTAGGCTTCGCGGGGAATCTCGAACGGCACGTAGGGCCAGCCGATGTGCTCTCGTGCGGCGCGGATCTCGGCATCGCCCAGCGGCGCGCCATGCACGTCGTGGCCGCCCTGCTTGTTCGGTGCGCCGCAGCCGATCACGGTCTTGCAGCAGATCAGCGTCGGTCGCGTGGCATCGGATTTGGCCTCGCGGATGGCCGCTTCGATGGCATCCGGATTGTGGCCGTCGATGGACCGGATGACCTGCCAGCCATAGGCATGGAAGCGCTCCGGCGTGTTGTCGGTGAACCAGCCCTTGACGTGGCCGTCGATGGAAATGCCGTTGTCGTCGTAGAAGGCGATCAGCTTGGACAAGCCCCACGTGCCGGCAAGCGAGCACGTCTCGTGCGAAATGCCTTCCATCAGGCAACCATCGCCGAGGAACACGTAGGTGTAGTGATCGACGATGGTGTGGCCGGGGCGGTTGAACTGGGCGGCCAGCAGCTTTTCGGCCAGGGCCATGCCCACGGCGTTGCTGATGCCCTGCCCGAGCGGGCCCGTCGTCGTCTCGACGCCCGGCGTATAGCCGACTTCCGGGTGACCCGGCGTCTTGCTGTGCAACTGGCGGAACTGCTTCAGGTCGTCGATCGAAACGTCATAGCCCGAGAGGTGCAGCAGGGCATAGATGAGCATCGAGCCGTGGCCGTTGGACAGCACGAAGCGGTCGCGGTCGGGCCAGCTCGGATTGCCCGGGTTGTGGCGCAGGTGACGGTTCCACAGCACGTCGGCGATCTCGGCCATGCCCATCGGCGCGCCGGGGTGCCCGGAATTGGCCTTCTGCACGGCGTCCATGGCCAACGCGCGGACGGCGCCGGTGACGACATTGAATTTGGGCGGTGGCATGGTGACGGCTTCGGTTTCCGGCGGCGTGCTGGCAGACATGGATGACTCCCCTGCGGGAGACCGTTGATTATCGGTCAATCCGCGTGTTCGTTGATAGGTGGTTGATTTGCTAGCGGCGGCGGGCGTTCTCGACCAGGCGCAGGATCAGCGGCGTGAAGATCAGCTGCATGGCCAGCTCCATCTTCCCGCCCGGCACGACGATGATGTTCGGCCGCGACATGAAGGAATCGTGGATCATCGTCAGCAGGTAGGGGAAATCGATGCCCTTGGGGTTGGCGAAGCGGATCACCACGAAGCTCTCGTCGGCGGTCGGGATGTCGCGGGCTATGAACGGATTCGACGTATCGACCGTCGGCACGCGCTGGAAATTGATGTGCGTGCGCGAAAACTGCGGCGTGATGTAGTTCACGTAGTCCGGCATCCGGCGCAGGATGGTATCGACGACCGCCTCGGTGGAATAGCCGCGCTGCTTTTTGTCGCGGTGGAGTTTTTGCACCCATTCCAGATTCACGATCGGCACCACGCCGACCAGCAGGTCGGCATGCTGGGCCACATTGACCGTGCTGGTCGCCGCGGCACCGTGCAGGCCTTCGTAGAACATCAGGTCCGTGCCGCCCGGAATGTCCTCCCACGGCGTGAAGGTGCCCGGGTCCTGCTTGTACGGCGCGGCCTCCTCGGCGTTGTGCAGGTACTTGCGCGCCTTGCCCATGCCGGTTTCGCCGTAGGTCTTGAACAGGCCCGCCAACTCTTCGAGCAGGTTGGCATCGGCGCCGAAGTGGCTGAAATTGACGTGGCCTTGCTGCCGCGCCTCTTCCATGGCGACCTTCATTTCGGCGCGGTTGTAGCGATGGAACGAATCGCCTTCGATGATGGCCGCCTTGAGGCCTTCGCGATGGAAGATGTGCTGGAACGTGCGCGTGACGGTGGAAGTGCCGGCGCCTGACGATCCGGTGATCGCCACCACGGGGTGCTTGACTGACATGGAACCCTCCGCTGATTGTTGGAATGCGTGCGCGCGCTACTGCGTGCGGAACAGCGAGCGCGTCTGGAAGAGCGGGGACTCGCCCTGCGGCGCATCGCGACCGTTGATGTAGTCCTGATGGTAGGCGATGATCGTTTCGATCTCGGTCCGCGCACCGAACACGAACGGAATGCGCTGATGGATGTCGTCCGGCTGGATGTCGAGGATGCGGCGGCCGCGCCCCGTCGTCGCCATGCCGCCGGCCTGCTCGATCAGGAACGACACCGGATTGGCTTCGTACATCAGCCGCAGGCGGCCGCCCTTGGCGCGCGTCTTTTCGTCCAGCGGATACATGAAGACGCCGCCGCGGGTCAGGATGCGGTAGGTGTCGGCGACCAGCGATGCGATCCAGCGCATGTTGTAGTCCTTGCCACGCGGACCGGACTTGCCGGCCAGGCACTCCTGCACGTAGCGCCGCACTGGCGGCTCCCAAAACCGCTCGTTGGAGGCGTTGATGGCGAATTCCTGCGTTTCGGCGGGAACCGTCATCTGCGGATGCGTCAGCACGAACTCGCCGATCTCGCGGTCGAGCGTGAAGCCATCCACGCCATTGCCTGTGGTCAGCACGAGAATGGTCGACGGTCCGTACAGCGCAAAACCGGCGCACACCTGCTCGACGCCAGGCTGCAGGAAGTCCGCCATCGCCGCCTGCTCCCCGGGGCGCGGGCTCTTGAGGATCGAAAAGATCGTGCCCACCGAGATGTTGAGGTCGATATTCGACGAACCATCAAGGGGATCGAACAACAACAGGTATTTGCCGCGCGGGTACTGGGCCGGGATCGGAAAGACGTCTTCCTCTTCCTCGGAAGCCATGCCGGAAAGATGGCCCGCCCAAAGGTTCGACTTGATCATCACCTCGTTGGCGATGACGTCGAGCTTCTTCTGCGTTTCGCCCTGCACGTTGGTGGCATCGCCGTCACCGTGCACGCCGAGCGTGCCGGTCAGCGCGCCCTTGGCCACGGCGTTGGAAATGACCTTGCAGGCGGTGGCAATGTCGTTGAGCAGGCCGGTGAAATCGCCCGTCGCGCCGGACACGCGGCGCTGCTCCTCGATGATGAATTGCGTCAGGGTGGTGCGGCCGTCATGCATGATGGCTCCTCGATGGGTGGTTGCGCACCAATCTAGCGGCCGCTACCCATAAGCACCATTCACTTTTTCTTATTCACTACATAAGAAACACGATCCCAACCGGTCGGCTATCGCGTCAGGCTCAGGTACACCTTCGGCAGTTCTTCGGGCAGGCGTTCGATGCGATCGAGCACCCGCCAGCGGTGGCCGAAAATCTCCCGCACGTAGTCGTCGGCATGCGCATCGAGGCTCAGGCAATAGGTCGTCACGCCTTTCGCGGCCAGTTCGGCAACGGCGCGGCGCGCATCGGCGCGCAGATAGGCGGCGTCGGCGACATCGACATCCGCCGGTTCGCCGTCGGTCAGCAGCAACAGGATGCGCTTGTCCGCGCGCCGGTGCGCGAGTACGCGTCCGGCATGGCGCAGCGCCGCCCCCATGCGGGTGGACCAGCCGGCGCCGAGGGCCGCCAGGCGCGCCTTGGCCGGCGCGTCCCACGTTTCGCCGTAGCCCTTGATATGCCAGAAGCGAACGTCGTGCCGCGTATTGGAATGGAATCCGGCGATCGCGCACGGGTCACCCAGGCGATCGATCGCCCACGCCGCAAGGGCCACTGCTTCGCGGCTGAGATCGAGCACGCTGGTGCCGGGCTGCCCGGGCAAGGGCGCATTCAATGATTCGGACAGATCGAGCAGCAGCGACACCGCGACGTTTCGGCCGTCGGTGCGATGGCTCATGTTGATGCGCGGATCGGGCGTCGTGCCGGCACGCAGGTCGACCATCGCGCGCACCGCCACGTCGAGGTCGAGTTCGCTGCCGTCCTCGCGGAAGCGCTCGCGCACCCGTTCCTGCGGCTTCATGGCGTCAAGCACCCGCTGCAATCGTCGCGCCAGCGTCGCATGGCGGGCCAGCAGCGCGTCGATGTCGGCCGCGTTGCCGGCCGGATGCAGGGCCTCATACACGCTGACCCAGTCGGGGCGGTAGGTCTGGCCGGCTTCGTCCCATTCTGGGTAACGGCGCGGTGGCAGTCCGCCCGCCGGTTCTGCCGCCGTCGTGCGCTTCTCCGGTGGCGTCGTCTCCTCCTCGTCGCCGGCCTCGATGAAGCGCCACAGGTGGCGGTTGTCGTCGCGGTAGTCGACGACGGTGTCGTCGAAATGCACGCGCGCCGATTGGTCGCTCTGCCGGCGCGTGCGCGCGACGAATTCGAGCGCGATCGACGCCATTTCCGCACTGCTGCCCTCGTCTGCCGCCAGCGCGTGCGCAAACCGCGCGGCTGCCTCCTCATGTTCCTCGGCCATCGCCGCCGGATCGAGCAGGGCGCGCGACAGGCGCGTGAGCCGATGGCGCAGGCACGAGGCCGCGGCGTCGTCGCACGCGGCCGCCGACAGCGCGGGATGCAATGCCAGCATCGAAGCCCGCAAGCCAGGCCAGCGGCGCAGCAGCAGCGTGTCGATGCGGCAGTCCTCGACGGCCTCGACGGCCAAACGCTGCTGCGGGCTCCAGTTGTCGGCGATCAGCGGCGTGCTCCAGCGTCGATGACCGAACATGTGCGCCAGACGCAAGCGATAGCGTTCGATCGCCGCCACGTGCCCGACGTCATCGAGCACATCGGGCAGGCGAATGCCCTGGTCGTCGTACCACGCCGTGGCATGGATCAGGCGCGGATCGTCTGCGAACGCGGTGGAAAACGGCACCAGCAGTTCGCTGGTGTTCCACAACGCCTGCGCGTAACAGCCGAGCGAGCGCTCGCAATCGACCAGCAGCAGCCCGTGCCTTTCCCGTTGCAGCACGGCGCGGGAAGCCTCGCTGTCGAGCGCGAACCATGCCACTTGCTGCTCCGGATGATGGCCGTGGAGGCGGATGCCCGCATCCACCCAGTTGCGCAGTCCGCCGATGGCGACGACCCCGAGCAGTTCCGGCGCCTTGGCCAGAAAGGCCGGCAGCCCCGGGCTGGCGATGGTCGCCTGGCGGCCGTGGATCGACACCGACGTGCGTTGCATCAGATCGATCACCAGTTCGAGATAGCGCCGGGTCTGCGCGACCGACTGCAACCGGGAGGCGACGGCCGTCAGATGTGAAATCAACGGCGCGATGGCCTTGCCGTTGGGCGAGCGTTGCAGCGCGCCGACGGTCACCATCAGCGCTTCGAGGAGTTCGTCGGCATGCGCAGGCCCGACCGCACCGGCAGTGGAGGGCCATTGTTCGAGGAACGCCAGCACCGGCTCCGGCCCGCGGCCCAGCTTGCCCAGTTGTCGGGCGCAGGCGAGGTAGCCGTCCAGTTGCACCGCGTCGAGCCTGCCTGCCGCGTCGGCGAGGCATTCGGCGAATACCTCGGCGACGGCGGTGAAGCCGCAGTCGAGCGCCGACCACGCCGCTTGCGTCGCGTCGTCGTCGAAGCGGCGCGCACGGGCGTCGGCCACAGGCCGCAGGCCGGTCACCATGTGCTAAGCCCCCAAGCGCCGTGCCACCACCACTGTAGTTTCGCGGCGCTCAGGCAAACGTCGCGGCAATCGCATGGTCCAGCGTCGCAATGATGTCGGCATCGTCGGTAATCGGCCGCACCAGCGCCATGCGGCAGGCGTCGATCGCATCGACGCCCTCGCGCAGCAGGCGCGCGGCGTGCACCACCAGCCGGGTCGAGGCGCCTTCGTCGAGGCCGTGGCCCTTGAGGTTGCGCGCGGCCTGCGCGATCGTGATGAGCCGCACCGCCATTGCCTCGTCGATGCCGGTTTCGCCGGCCACGATGGCGGCTTCAAGCGCCGCCGGCGGGTAGTCGAAATCGAAGGCGACGAAGCGCTGCTTGGTCGACTGCTTGAGGTCCTTCATCAGGCTCTGGTAGCCCGGGTTGTAGGAAATCACCAACTGGAAATCGGCGTGAGCGCGCACCAGCTCGCCCTTCTTGTCCAGCGGCAGCGTGCGGCGGTGGTCGGTCAGCGGATGGATCACCACCGTGGTGTCCTGCCGCGCCTCGACGATCTCGTCGAGATAGCAGATGGCGCCGATTCGCGCGGCGGTGGTCAACGGACCGTCCAGCCAGCGCGTGCCGGTCGCATCGAGCAGATAACGGCCGACGAGGTCGGCGGCCGTCATGTCCTCGTTGCAGGCGACGCTGATCAGCGGCTTGCCCAATCGCCAGGCCATGTGTTCGACGAAACGCGACTTTCCGCAGCCGGTCGGGCCCTTCAGCATCACCGGCAGGCGGGCCGCATACGCGGCCTCATAGCGCGCGATCTCGGTGCCCTGCGCGCGGTAGAAGGGTTCATCGGCGATGCGGTACGGCGTCGCGGCATCCATGCGTATTCCCCATCAAAACAGTCGGATTTGACGTGCGAAAAATCCCCGCCGCGGCGGGGAAGTTCGGATTACTTGTGCACGCCGAGTTTCTCGCGCCAGCCCGGATAGAGCTTTTCGGCGTCCCCCGGAAAGGACTCGAAGGCGCGGGCGAACTCCTTGTGCTCCTTGGCCCACTGAATCGGGTCGGCACCGGCTTTCCAGCATTCGTAGGCCTGGCGCAGCGAACGCGCGCCGGCCGCGGGACTATCGATGTGGCCGTAGGCGCCGCCGCCGGCCGTATTGATGACGTTGCCGTGGCCGAGGTTCTCGAAGAAGCCGGGCAGGCGCAGCGCGTTCATGCCGCCGGAGATGATCGGCGTGGTCGGCTTCATGCCGAACCATTCCTGGTGGTAGGCCGGACCGCTATAGCTGTCGCGCTCGATGATGTAGGCGATGGCGCGATCGTCCTTGTCGCCTTCCATCTTGCCGTAGCCCATGGTGCCCACATGGATGCCGGAGGCACCTTGCAGGCGGCTCATCTTGGCCAGCACGTAGGCGGTGTAGCCGCGCTTGGCGCTCGGCGAGGTGACGGCGCCGTGGCCGGCGCGGTGGTAATGCAGATACTGATTGGGGAAGCAGCGGCGGGCCGTGGTGACCATGCCGGGGCCGCCGACGTAGCCGTCGACCAGGAAGGCCACCTTGTCGGCATCGGGACCGAACACGGAAAGGATGTACTCGCCACGCGCCACCATTTCGTAGTGGTCGTCGGCGGTGATGTTGGCGGAGAACAGCTTGGCTTCGCCAGTCTCGTCCATCGCGCGCTTCATCGCGTCGTAGACCAGTGGCATTACCTGCTTCATCGGCGCGAACGTCTGGTTGCCCTGCGGCTCGTCGTTCTTGATGAAATCGCCGCCGAGCCAGAACTGGTATGCCGCATGCGCGAAGGGTTCCGGGCGCAGGCCGAGCTTGGGCTTGATGATGGTGCCGGCGATGTAGCCGCCGTCCTTGACGGGACGACCGAGGATGCGCCACAGGTCGGAGATGTCCTTGCTCGGACCATCGAAGAGCTGGATCGCGCGCGGCGGCATGAAGAAGTCGTACATCTTGGCGTGCTCGATGTCGCCCATGCCCTGGTTGTTGCCAATGACCAGCGTCAGGAAGGACACGATCATCATGCGGCCGTCCGTGATGTTGCGGTCGAACAGGTCGATCGGATAGGCGATGCGCATCTCTTCGGTCGCCTCGTCGATCAGATAGACGAGCGCGTCGACGCCTTTGGTGAAGTCGTCGGTAGTGCACACTTCGACGTTGGTGCCGGTGGAGGACTCGGCCGCGAAGTGCGCGGCCGCCTCGAGATAGCCGTGGCCGGGCTTCGGCTTCATCTTGTAGGCGACGAGGATGTGGCGGCCGCCGCGGATGAGGTCGTCTTCCTTCAGCGAGAGGTCGGAGTAGCGGGAGGATTGGTCTAGTGCCATGAGAGGTCTCCTGAGATTTCGTTCATTCGGCAATGCGTGCGCTCATCTTAGGAATCGTTGTCCATAAACGATAGTCACATTTTTTTATCATCAACATAATTTTTTGCTGATATGTCAGCATGCCATCGTTGCAGCGTTGCAAGATCGGTTTTGCCGGCATCCAGATCGGCAACGACCGCCAGTGCCCCGGAGAAATCCTGGCCGGCGGTGTATTCGCTGATCGTCACCACGGTCGGTGCCCCGGCCGCCCGCGCCGCGGCCAGACCGGCAGCCGAGTCCTCGATGGCAAGGCAATTTGCCGCCTTCAGACCCAGCGCCCACAGCACCCATTGGTAAATATCCGGTGCCGGCTTCTTGCGCGGCACGACATCGCCTGCGCCGATGGCGGCGAACCATGCCGGCGAGTCGGCGCCCAACGTCGCCGTCAGCAGCGCATGCACATTCTCCGCAGTGGTGGTGGTTGCGATGGCGAGCGGCAGGCCAACGGCGCGCGCCTCGTGGATCAGTCGCGCAATGCCCGGCCGCAAACGCAGCGCACCGGATTCGACGCAGCGCACGTAATGCGCGGTCTTCGCCGCATGCAAGCGGGCGACGAAATCGGCCAGATCACCCGTCGGCACGCCGTCGGGCTGCCAACGTGCGATGTAGTGGTGCAAGCGTTCCTTGCCGCCCGTCACCGCCAGCAACTCGCCGTACAGCGCAACATCCCAATGCCACGACAGCCCCGCGTCAGCGAAGGCCGCATTGAAGGCGACACGATGGCCGTCGCGCTCGGTTTCGGCGAGCGTGCCATCGACATCGAAGATCAGCGCCTGAAGTGTCATGCGCAAAGCCTACCCGATGGCATTCATAAGCGACAATCGCTAATCGTTATTCCCGCGATAAGATGAAGCATGAGCCTCAAAAACGTCACGCTGCGCCAGCTCAAAGTCTTCGAGGCTGTGGCGCGACACCTTTCCTTTTCCCGGGCGGCTGAAGAACTGCATCTGACGCAGCCCGCGGTGTCGATGCAGGTGCACGGCCTCGAACAGCTCGTCGAATTGCCGCTCACCGAACAGATCGGCAAGCGCATCCGGCTCACCGCGGCCGGTGAAGAACTGGCACGCCAGGCACGACTGATTGCCCGGCAATTGCGCGAGGGCGAAGAAGCCATCGCCGCGATGAAGGGTGCCGAGGCCGGCCGCCTGTTGATCGGCGTGGTCAGCACCGCGAAGTACTTCGCGCCGACGCTGCTGGCCGAGTTCTCGCGCCGGCATCCGCGCATCGAACTTCGGTTGTCGGTGAACAATCGCGGCGCCATCGTGCGCCAACTCGCCGAAAACGAGATCGACCTCGCCATCATGGGTTCGCCGCCGCGCGACCTGGACACGGTGGACGAAGTGTTTTCCGATCACCCGCTCGTCTTCATCGCCCATCCGGCGCATCCTCTGGCGGCCAGGAAGCGCATCGAACCGGCGCAACTGGCCGAACACCAGCTGCTGATTCGCGAGTCCGGCTCCGGCACGCGCACGACGCTGGAGCGGTTTCTCGAGAGCCAGGGCGTGCGCGCCGGCGAGACCCTCGAAATGGGCAGCAACGAGACGATCAAACAGGCGGTGATGGCCGGGATGGGCATCGCGTTCATCTCGGAGCACACCATCGGCCTGGAGCGGCTGGTTGGTCGCCTGGCGATTCTGCCGGTCTCCGGCACGCCATTGATGCGCCAGTGGCATCTGGTGCACCGGCGGGAGAAACGGCTGCTGCCGGCCGCCGAGGCGTTCCGCCAGTTCATGCGTGACGAAGCGCCGCGCTTGATCGAACTGCAGGTCGGCCACGCCGCGCCGGCAGCGGTCAAGCGCCCTCGCGCCACTTGATCGAGCAGCCGATGCCCGGCGTCTGCTCGGCCGGCCCGCGGCCTGTGGCGGCCACCTGTTTCATCGCCTCGAACAGCTCGCGTGGCGCGTCTTCGGCGGCGGCTTCCTTGCGCGAAGCGTCGAGGCGGCCGCGGTATTGCAGCGTCAGGTCGGTGTTGTAGCCGAAGAAATCGGGCGTGCACACGGCGCCGTAGGCTCGTGCCACCGCTTGCGTTTCGTCGAACAGGTACGGGAACGGCAGCGCCAGTTCGCGGGTCAGGCGCACCATGTTGTCCCAGGAATCCTCCGGGTAGTCAGCCGGGTCGTTGCTCATGACCGCCACGGCCCCGATGCCCAGCGCCGCGAGTTCGCGCGTATCGCGCACGATGCGATGAATCACCGCCTTGACGTAGGGACAATGGTTGCAGATGAACATCACCAGCAGCCCCTTGGGTCCGCAACAGGACGCGAGCGTATGCCGGCGACCATCGGTGCCCGGCAGGTCGAATGCCGGCGCGGCGCGGCCGAATTCGCAAACGGGGGTGTTGAGACTGACCATGGCGCACGCCGCGGTGACGGATAATGCGGCGATGATACCGCGCTACTTCTGCCCCTTTCCGCTGCATCCCGGCGCCGTGGTAGCGCTGCCGGACGATGCCGCGCATCATGCGTTGCGCGTATTGCGCATCGCCCCGGGCGACCCCGCCCTGCTCTTCGACGGCCGCGGCGGACAATGGACGGCCGCGCTGCAGCCGGCGGGCAAACAGGTGCTGGCGACGCTGGATGCCTTCGAGGAGTCCGGCATCGAGTCGCCGCTGGCGATCACGCTGGCGCAATGCCTGCCGTCGGGTGACAAGATGGACCTGGTCGTGCAAAAGGCCGTCGAACTTGGCGTCGCACGCATCGTGCCGGTGATCGCGCGACGGAGTGTCGTGCGGCTTTCCGGCGAGCGCATGGAACGGCGCCTGGCGCATTGGCGGGCAATCGCCATCGCGGCCACCGAGCAGTGCGGACGGTCGCGCCTGGCCGAGGTTGCGGACATCGTTGACCTGCCGCAATACCTCGCCCAGGCCGCAGCGCAAGACTGCAAGCGGTGGGTATGCCTGCCGGATGCGCCCACGCGTCTGCGTGACGCCGACCCCGGGCCGGTCGTGGCACTGCTGGTCGGACCGGAGTCCGGCTTCGAGGAAGGCGAGATCCGCGCTGCGCGGGCGGCCGGCTTCGCTCCACTGGGCTTGGGGCCGCGCGTACTGCGCACCGAAACCGCCGGGCTGGCCGCGTTGGCCGGCCTGCAATCCGCATGGGGAGACGTGTGATGTTCGAATCGGCTGAATTGGGTCACCGCATCGACAAGGAGACCTTCAAGCGTGCAGTGCCGGCGCTTCGCTCGGCGTTGCTCGATGCGCAATACGACCTGCGCGAAAACGGCAAGATTCCCGTGATCGTGCTGGTCAGCGGCCAGGACGGCGCCGGCAAGGGCGAGACGATCAATATCCTCTACGAGTGGATGGACCCTCGGTTCATCTCGACGCTGGCGTTCGCCGCGCCAACCGATGAGGAACGCCTGCGTCCGTTCATGTGGCGCTACTGGCGCGCGCTGCCGCCGAAGGGGCGCATCGGCATCTTCGCCGGCTCGTGGTATTCGAGTCCGATCCATGACCACATTGAAGGCAAGATGACGGCCGCGGACATGGACCAGCGCATCGACCAGATCAACCGCTTCGAGGCGATGCTGGTCAACGAGGGCGCGCTGGTGCTGAAGTTCTGGTTCCATCTCACCAAGGACGGCCAGAAGCGGCGCCTCAAGGCGCTGGAAAAAGATCCACGCACGGCATGGCGGGTCACCAAGTGGAACTGGGACCGGCTGAAGACCTACGAGAAGCTGCAGGACATCGTCGGCCACGTGCTGCGCCTGACCAATACGCCATGGGCGCCGTGGATCATCGTCGAGGGCGAAGATGACAACTTCCGCTCGCTGACCACAGGCAACATCCTCCTTGAGGCCATCCGCAACCGCCTGGCCAGCGATCAGAAGCAGACCACACCGGTATCGCGACGCTCGCGGCCAAACCTCGACGGGCGCGACGTCCTGACGGCGCTGAAGCTGGACCGCAAGCTGACCAAGGACGCCTACGAGGACGAGTTGGCCAAATGGCAGGGCCGGCTGGCCGAGCTGGTGCGCGATCCGCGCTTCCATCAGCGCTCGCTGGTGATCGCCTTCGAAGGCTCCGACGCCGCAGGCAAAGGCGGCAGCATCCGTCGCATTGCAGCGGCACTCGACGCCCGCGACTACCAGATCGTGCCCGTGGCCGCGCCGACCGAAGAAGAGCGCGCGCAACCCTACCTGTGGCGCTTCTGGCGGCATATCCCGAAAACCGGCCGCGTGGCGATCTTCGATCGCACCTGGTACGGCCGCGTCCTGGTCGAGCGCGTCGAGGGCTTCTGTGCCGAGGAAGACTGGCTGCGCGCCTACACGGAGATCAACGACTTCGAACACGAGCTGGTGTCCGCTGGCGCCGTGGTCATCAAGTTCTGGTTGCAAATCAGCGCCGAGGAGCAGCTCAAGCGCTTCAAGGAGCGCGAGAAGATCGAATTCAAGCGCTTCAAGATCACCGACGAAGACTGGCGCAACCGCGAAAAGTGGGACGCCTACCATCAGGCGGTGTGCGAAATGGTCGAGCGCACCAGCACCGGCAATGCACCGTGGACACTCGTCGAAGCCAACAACAAGTACTATGCGCGCCTGAAAATCCTGCGCACCGTCTGCGAGCGCCTGGAGTCGGCGCTCGATGCCGGCCTGGTCAGCCTCGCCGCCCCGGGCGCACCAAGCGAAGGGAAGCGCAAGAAGAAATGAGCGTCCGGTGAGCATTGAAACCCGCGAGACTTTTCCCGAAAGCGATACGCGCCTGGTCGCCTGGATCCGCCAGGCCGCACCGTACATCCACGCTTTCCGCGGCCGCTCGTTCGTGGTCGCCTTCGGCGGCGAATTGCTGCTCGAAGAGGAAGCCCAGCGGCTGACCCACGACATCGCACTGCTCGATGCGATCGGCATCCGGCTGGTGCTGGTGCACGGCAACCGGCCGCAGATCAATGCCGAGATGCGCGCGCGCGGCCTTGAGCCGCGCTTCCACCGCGGCATGCGCGTCACCGACGCCGAGGCCATGGAATGCGTCAAACGCGCGATGGGCGTCGCCCGCTTCGACATCCAGGCGATGCTCTCGCAGGGTTTGCCGAACACGCCGCTGGCCGGCGGCTTCCTGCGCGTCACCGGCGGCAACTTCATCACGGCGCGGCCGGTCGGCGTCATCGACGGCGTCGACTTCCAGTACACCGGCACGGTACGCAAGGTGATCGCCGAGGAGATCCTCGACGACCTCGCGCACGAGAATGTCGTGCTCATCACGCCGCTGGGCTACTCGCCGACCGGCGAGCTTTTCAATCTCGCCTGGGAAGATGTGGCCGCGGCGGTGGCCACCGCGATTCAGGCCGACAAGCTGATCTACCTGTGTGACGGTCCCGGCCTGGTCAATCGCACCGGACAGGCCATCGATGCGCTGACGGTCGACGAGGCGCAGAACCTGATCGACCGCAACGTGCAGCAGCCCGAGGAGGTGGCACAGGTGCTGAACGGCGCCATTGCCGCCTGCCGCGGTGGTGTCGGTCGCGTGCACGTCCTCGACCGCAAGACCGACGGCGCAATGCTGATGGAGTTCTTCACGCGCGACGGCGTCGGCACGGTGATTACCGCCGAGCCGCTGGCCAAGCTGCGCGAGGCCACTATCGACGATGTCGCCGGCATCCTGTCGCTGATCGAGCCGCTGGAAGCCGACGGCACGCTGGTCAAGCGTTCGCGCGAACGTCTGGAGACCGAGATCAACCGCTTCGCGGTGGTCGAGCACGACGGCCTCATCGTCGGCTGCGCCGCGCTCTATCCGATGGCCGCCACGCGCAGCGAACGCGCCGGCGGCGGCCGCTCGGCCGAATTGGCCTGCCTTGCCGTGATGCCGGATTTCCGTCGCAGCGGCATCGGCGACCGGCTGCGCAAGTACATCGAGGCCAAGGCGCGCAAGGCGCGCATCGAGCGCTTGTTCGTGCTGACGACACGCACGTCGCACTGGTTCATCGAGCGCGGCTTCGTCGAGGTCTCGCCCGACGAACTGCCCTCCAAACGTCGCGACCTGTACAACTGGCAGCGGCGCTCCAAGGTTTTCATGCAGCGGGTGTGACCGCTACAATGAGCGCCATCCGCATTCCGAGGCAATTTTCATGACGCGCATGGTTGACTGCATCAAGCTCGGCCGAGAGGCCGAAGGACTCGACTTCCCGCCCTTGCCGGGCGAACTGGGCAAGCGCATCTTCGATCAGGTTTCAAAGGAAGCCTGGCAGCAGTGGGTGCGCATGCAGACGATGATCATCAACGAGAACCGCCTGAGCCTGGCCGATCCGCAGCATCGCAAGTACCTCACCGAGCAGGTCGTGAAGCATTTCTTCGGCACCGGCGCCGACAAGGTCGCCGGCTACGTGCCGCCTGCGCGCTGATCGGCGCAAGAGCGCCGTCCCGCCACCACTGTAGTTTGGCGGCGCCGACAGGCGCCGCTTTGCGCGCTACTGCGCGACCTGCTGTTCCAGCGCCTCGACGCCAAGGTGACGCACGTCGCGCCCCTTCGCCATGTACACCACGTATTCCGAGATGTTCTTGGCATGGTCGCCGATGCGCTCGATGGCGCGGGCGACGAAGATCAACTCCAGCGAGCTCGAAATCGTGCGCGGATCTTCCATCATGAAGGTGATCAGCTGGCGCACCGCGCCCTTGAATCCGTCGTCCACGCCCTTGTCCTGACGCACGATCTGCGCCGACACCGACGGGTCCATGCGCGCAAAGGCGTCGAGTGCCTTGCGCAGCATGTCCATCGACATGTCGGCGAGCGGGCGCAGGTGGATGCGCGGCGCGAACGACGTGTCGCCGGCATGGATCAGGCGCGCCTTCTTGGCGATCTTCTTTGCTTCGTCGCCGATGCGCTCCAGATCGGTGATCGTCTTGATGACCATCATCACCAGCCGCAGATCGACCGCCGTCGGCTGGCGCATGGCGATGATGTGGGTGCACGCCTCGTCGAGCTCGACTTCGTGGCGATTCACTTCGTGATCGCGCGCGATGACGTTGTCGAGCAGGGCCATGTCGCCCGTCTCAAGTCCGTTCATGGCGCTGATGAGTTGCGACTCGACGAGGCCGCCCATCGCCATCACGCGATTGCGGATGTTCTCGAGATCGACATCGAACTGCTTGATCATGTGGCCGGCCATGCGGGTTCCTTCGCGATGAGCGTTGCGGATGCCGGACTATACGGCCGCCGTGTGACGAAATTGTGTCAGCAATCGGCTGTCAGGCGCCGCACGCCGTCGGGCGTGGCGAGCAGCAGCAGGTCGGCGCCGCGATGCGCGAACAGGCCGTTGGCGACGACGCCGACGATGGCATCGATGGCCGTCTCGAGCGCGCGCGGGTCGGTGATCGCGAGATCGTGCACATCGACAATGACATTGCCGTTGTCGGTGACGCAGCCTGCGCGCAGGACGGGACGCCCGCCGAGGGCGGACAGCGCACGCATCACCTGCGCGCGCGCCATCGGGATCACCTCGATCGGCAGCGGAAAACGGCCGAGCACATCGACGAGCTTGCTTTGGTCGCACACGCAAACGAACTCATCGGCCACCGCGGCAACGATCTTTTCGCGCGTCAGCGCCGCGCCGCCGCCCTTGATCATCGCCATGCCGCGGTTGATCTCGTCGGCACCATCGACATAGATCGGCATCGGCAGGCCGCGCTCGACGACGTCATTGAGTTCGAGCACGCGGATGCCGTGTGCCTCGAGGCGTGCGCGCGTGGCTTCCGAACTGGCCACAGCGCCGCCCAGGCGCTGTTTCAGCGCTGCGATGGCGTCGATGAAGAAGTTCGCCGTCGAGCCGGTGCCGACGCCGAGTATCGCGCCGGCGGGCAGGTGATCGGCGACATGGTCGCGCGCCGCGAGCGCCACGGATTGCTTGAGTTCGTCTTGCGTCATTTCTTTCTGGGCGGTGGCAGGTCGGTACAGGAGCCGTGGGCGACTTCGGCGGCGAGGCCGATGGATTCGCCCAGCGTCGGGTGCGGGTGGATGGTCTTGCCGATGTCGATGGCATCGGCGCCCATTTCGATGGCCAATGCGACTTCGCCGATCATGTCGCCGGCGCTGGGGCCGACGATGCCGCCGCCGACGATGCGATGCGTTTCCTTGTCGAACACCAGCTTGGTGAAGCCGTAGTCGGCACCGTTGGCGATGGCGCGGCCAGACGCCGCCCACGGAAATTTCGCCACGTCGACGGCACGGCCGAGCTTCTTCGCTTCGTCTTCGCCCAGGCCCACCCAGGCCACCTCGGGATGCGTATAGGCCACGCCGGGGATCACCGTCGCATCGAAATGCGCCTTCTGGCCGGCAGCGACCTCGGCGGCGACATGTGCTTCATGCACGGCCTTGTGCGCCAGCATGGGCTGGCCGACGATGTCGCCGATGGCGAAAATGTGCGGCACGTTGGTGCGCATCTGGCTGTCGACCGGAATGAAGCCGCGCTCGCCGACGATGACGCCGGCCTTGTCGGCGCCGATCTTCCGGCCATTCGGGCTGCGCCCCGCCGATTGCAGGATCATGTCGTAGCGCTGCGGCTCGGCCGGCGCCGCATCGCCTTCGAAGCGCACCCACAGGCCATCGTCCTTCGCCTCGACGGCGACCGTCTTCGTCTTCAGCATGAGCTTGTCGAAGCGCTTCGCGTTCTGCTTCTCCCACACCTTCACCAGGTCGCGGTCCGGCCCTTGCATCAGGCCGTCGAGCATTTCGACGACATCGACGCGCGAGCCGAGCGTGGAATACACCGTCGCCATTTCCAGGCCGATGATGCCGCCGCCGATGACCAGCAGACGCGACGGCGGCTTGCCATTGAGCGTGCGCAGTTCCAGCGCGCCGGTCGAGTCGACGATGCGTTCATCTAGCGGGATGAACGGCAGATGCACGGCGGCCGATCCGGCGGCGATGATGCATTGCTTGAACCGCACGACGGTGTTCTTGCCGGTCTTGTCCTGCGCCGCACCGGTGGTTTCCTCGACTTCGAGATGATGCGCATCGAGGAAGTGTCCGTAGCCGCGGACGACCTCGACCTTGCGCGCCTTGGCCATGCCGGCAAGGCCCGTGGTCAGTTTGCCGACCACCTTCGCCTTGTGCGCACGCAGCTTGTCGATGTCGACAGTCGGTGGCGCGAACGTCACACCCAGATCGCTGCCGTGCGTCGCGGCTTCCATGACTTCGGCGACGTGCAGCAATGCCTTCGACGGGATGCAGCCGACATTCAGGCAGACGCCGCCCAGGTTGGCGTAGCGCTCGACGATCACTGTCTTGAGGCCCAGATCGGCCGCGCGGAACGCCGCCGAATAGCCGCCGGGCCCGGCGCCGAGCACCAGCAGATCGGTATCGACGTCGGCCTTGCCGGCAAAGGCGTCGGCTGCCGTTGGCGCAGGTGCGGGCGCGACGGTTGCCGACGGGGCAACAGGCGCGCTGGCGGCCGTGGTCGGCGCAAGCGCCGTGTCACCACCACTGTAGTTTGCGTCTGTCGCGCCGACGGCGCGGGCGCGCGCGACGAGCGTGCCCTGCGCGACCCTGTCACCAACCTTGACCAGCACTTCGACGATCTCGCCGGCGATCGGGCTGGGCACGTCCATCGTCGCCTTGTCCGATTCGAGCGTCACCAGCGTCGCGTCGACGGCCACCGTGTCGCCGGGCTTGACGGCGATCTCGATGACCGGCACGTCGGCGAAATCGCCAATGTCCGGGACCTTGATATCGACGAGCGTACTCACAACATCACCCGTCGCATGTCGGCCAGCACTTGCGCCATATAGGTGGTGAAGCGCGCCGCCGACGCGCCGTCGATGACGCGATGATCGTACGACAACGACAAGGGCAGCATCTGCCGCGGCACGAACTGTGCGCCGTCCCACTGCGGCTTCGTTTGCGTCTTCGACACGCCGAGGATGGCGAGTTCCGGCGCGTTGATGATCGGCGTGAACGCCGTACCGCCGATGCCGCCAAGGCTGGAAATCGTGAAGCAGCCGCCTTGCATGTCGGCCGGGCCGAGCTTGCCCTCGCGCGCCTTCTTCGACAGCTCGGCCATTTCCTGTGCGATCTGCAGCACGCCCTTCTGGTCCGCGTTCTTCAGCACCGGCACGACAAGGCCGTTCGGCGTGTCGGCGGCGAAGCCGATGTGAAAGTACTGCTTGAGCACCAGATTCTCGCCGTCGAGCGAGGCATTGAATTCGGGGAACTTCTTCAGTGCCGCAACCGATGCCTTGATCAGGAACGCCAGCATCGTGAGCTTGACGCCAGATTTCTCATGCTCCTTGTTCATCGCCACGCGGAAGGATTCGAGATCGGTGATGTCGGCTTCGTCGAACTGCGTGACGTGCGGAATCATCACCCAGTTGCGATGCAGATTGGCGCCGGAAATCTTCTTGATGCGCGACAGCGGCTTGGCCTCGACGGCGCCGAACTTGGCGAAATCGACCTTCGGCCATGGCAGCAGATCCAGCCCGCCGCCACTCGCACCGGGCGCGGCGGCCGGCGTCGCCGGGGCCGCGGCGCCACTCATGACGCCCTTGACGAACGCAGTCACGTCTTCTTGCGTGATGCGACCTTTCGGCCCGCTGCCGGCAACGCGCGCGATGTCGACGCCCAGTTCGCGCGCAAAGCGGCGCACCGACGGGCTGGCGTGCGAGACGGCGCCGCCCAGCTCGTCGCGGGCGAAATCCATCGGCGACGGCATCGCCAGGCGTGGTGGCGCGCCGGATAGCGCGCCGAGCGGATCGGCGCGCCCCGCGGGTGTCGCGGCGGATGCCACAGCGGGCGCCGGTGCCGATGCGGCAGGCGCCGGAACAGCGGCGGCGGCCGCAAGCGCCGTCCCGCCACCACTGTAGTTTGGTGCCGGGGTGACCAATGATGCCGCGGGTACCGCTGATGCCGCGACGGGCGACGCACCCTGCGCAGCGGCGGCGCCGGCTGCCGGACGCACGATCGCAACGACGACGCCTTCGGCCGCCTTGTCGCCGACCTTGAGCCTGACCTCGACGACCTCGCCCGCGATCGGGCTGGGCACGTCCATCGTCGCCTTGTCCGATTCGAGCGTCACCAGCGTCGCATCGACGGCGACGACGTCGCCGGGCTTGACGGCGACTTCGATCACCGGCACGTCCTTGAAGTCGCCGATGTCGGGAACCTTAACTTCCACCAGGTCGGCCATGTTCACACCTTCGTCGGGTTGGGCTTGGCCGGATCGAGCGCATAGCGCGCGATGACCTCGGCCAGGCGTTTCTTGTCGAACTGCCCTTCGTCGGCGAGCGCCGTCAGTGCCGCAAGTACGATCCAGCGCCGGTCGACCTCGAAGAAATGCCGCAATTGCTCGCGCGTGTCGGAGCGGCCGAAGCCATCGGTACCGAGTACGGTGTAGCTGCGTCCGCGCGGCAGATAGGGGCGGATCTGTTCGCCGAACAGGCGCACGTAGTCGGTGGCGGCGATGATCGGACCGCGCGTGTCGATGAGCTGAGCTGCCGCATGCGGCACGCGCTGCTTGTCCTGCGGGTGCAGGCGGTTCCAGCGCTCGCTGTCCACGCCGTCTCGCGCCAGCTCGTTGAAGCTGGGGCAGGACCACAAATCGCTTTCAACACCCCAGTCCTCGCGCAACATGGCGGCCGCGGCGATCGCCTCGCGAAAGATGGTGCCCGAGCCGAGCAACTGCACGCGCGCGCCGTTGGTCGCCGCGCCCTTGCGGAACGCATACATGCCCTTGAGGATGTCGCCTGCCGCAGCGGCCGGCATTTCCGGATGCTCGTAGTTCTCGTTCATTACCGTGAGGTAATAGAACACGTCCTCCTGCTCGGCGAACATGCGACGCAGGCCGTCCTGCACGATCACGGCAACCTCGTACGCAAAGGTCGGATCGTAGGCGATGCAGTTGGGCACCATGCCGGCCAGCAGCAGCGAATGGCCGTCCTCGTGCTGCAGGCCTTCGCCGTTGAGCGTCGTGCGCCCGGCAGTGCCGCCGATCAGGAAGCCGCGCGCGCGCTGGTCGCCCGCCGCCCACACCAGATCCATCGTGCGCTGCAGGCCGAACATCGAATAGAAGACATACACGGGAATCATCTGCACGCCGTGCACCGAATACGCCGTGCCGGCGGCGATCCAGTCGGCCATCGCGCCAGCCTCGTTGATGCCTTCCTGCAGGATCTGGCCGGTCTTCGATTCCTTGTAGAACATCAATTGGTCGGCATCCTGCGGCACATATTTCTGGCCGTCCTGGTTCCAGATGCCGATCTGGCGGAACAGGCCTTCCATGCCGAAGGTGCGCGATTCATCCACGACGATCGGCACGACATGCTTGCCGATGCCCTTGTCCTTGAGCATGACGTTGAGTGCGCGCACGAACGACATCGTGGTCGAGAACTCGCGGCCTTCGCCGCCGGCCTTGAGCAATGCATCGAACGCCGCGAGCGCGGGCACCGTCAGCGGCTCGGCCTGGCGACGGCGCGCCGGCAGATAGCCGCCAAGCGATTGCCGGCGATCGCGCATGTAGTTGAGCTCCGGGCTGTCCTCGGGGAAGGTCAGGTAGGGCAGCTTGTCGAGATCGTCGTCCTTGATCGGCAGCTTGAAGCGGTCGCGGAAAGCCTTCAGCGACGTGGTGCCCATCTTCTTTTGCTGGTGCGTGATGTTCTGCGCTTCGCCCGATTCGCCCATGCCGTAACCCTTGATGGTCTTGGCGAGAATCACCGTCGGCTGACCCGGGTGATTCACGGCGGCGTGATAGGCGGCATACACCTTGTGCGGGTCGTGCCCGCCGCGGTTGAGCCGCCAGATGTCGTCGTCGGTCCAGTGCGCGACCATCTTCGCCAGCTCGGGGTATTTGCCGAAGAAATGCTGGCGCACATAGGCACCGTCCTTGGCCTTGAAGGTCTGGTAGTCGCCGTCGATGCATTCCATCATGCGCTGGCGCAACAGGCCATGCTTGTCCTGAGCCAGCAACGGATCCCAATAGCTGCCCCAGATCACCTTGATGACGTTCCAGCCGGCGCCGCGGAAATCGGATTCGAGTTCCTGGATGATCTTGCCATTGCCGCGCACCGGGCCGTCAAGGCGCTGCAGGTTGCAATTGACGACGAAGATCAGGTTGTCCAGACGCTCGCGCCCGGCCATGCCGATGGCGCCCATCGACTCCGGCTCGTCCATTTCGCCATCGCCCATGAACGCCCAGACCTTGCGCGCGCCCGCCTTGGCCAGCCCACGGTCGTTCATGTACTTCATGAACCGCGCCTGGTAGATCGCCTGGATCGGGCCCAGGCCCATCGACACCGTGGGAAACTGCCAGAAGTCCGGCATCAGCCAGGGGTGCGGGTAGGACGACAGTCCCTTGCCATCGACCTCGCGGCGGAAATTGTCCATCTGCTCGGTCGTCAGGCGTCCGAGCATCCATGCGCGCGCATACACGCCGGGCGCCGAGTGTCCCTGCACGAAAACGAGATCGCCGCCGCCGTCCGACAGCGGCGCCTTCCAGAAGTGGTTGAAGCCGACATCGAACAGCGTCGCGGCCGATGCGTAACTGGCGATATGACCACCCAGACCCGAATCATCGCGGTTGGCGCGCAGCACCATCGCCAGTGCATTCCAGCGCGCGTAGGCGCGGATCTTGTGTTCCAGCTCGTAGTTGCCGGGGGCAACGGGCTGCTGGTCGGCCGGAATGGTATTGACGTAGTCCGTGGTGGCGCTGTACGGGATGTTGATGCCCGTCCGATGGCCCTGCGCAATCAGTTGCTCAAGCAGGAAGTGCGCGCGCTCGGCGCCGGCGCTGGCTATGACGGCGTCAAGTGCCTCGAGCCACTCGCGCGTTTCTTGCGGATCGGCATCCTGCGCGCCTTGCGGCAGGTTCGGTTCTGCGGACATCGTGCGTTCCTCGCCGTTGCGAAAGTGGCGAAGCATACGACGAGAAGACGCGCGGCGGGAATACGGGATTGCCGCAACTGCGATGTCTTATAGAGGACCGCAGGGGGCCTTCAGTCCGTGTAGTAATCGCGAAACCAGGCAACGAACCTGGCGACGCCTTCGTCGAGCGGCGTCGACGGCGCGAAGCCCGTCAACGCGGCGAGACGCGCGGTATCGGCATACGTGGCGACGACGTCGCCCGCCTGCATCGGCAGGAAGTTCTTTCTGGCCTCGATGCCGAGCGCCTTTTCGATGGCGCCGATATAGGTCATCAGTTCCACCGGCTGGTGATTGCCGATGTTGAAGACGCGATAGGGCGCCCAGCTCGTCGCCGGATCGGGCACGTCCTTGTCGAAGTCGGGCAGTGCCGCCGGGGGCTGATCGAGCACGCGCAGGACACCTTCGGTGATGTCGTCGATATAGGTGAAATCTCGTTGCATGCGGCCGTGGTTGAAGACATCGATGGCGCGGCCCTCGACCATCGCGCTGGCGAACAGCATCGGCGACATGTCGGGCCGCCCCCACGGGCCGTACACGGTGAAGAAGCGCAATCCGGTGGTCGGCAACGCATACAGGTGGCTGTAGGTGTGCGCCATCAGCTCGTTGGCCTTCTTCGTCGCCGCATACAGGCTGACCGGATGGTCAACGTTGTCATGCTCTGAAAACGGCATCCGCGTATTGCCGCCGTAAACGCTGGAACTGCTGGCAAAGACCAAGTGCGACACGCCGGCGGCGCGACAGCCTTCGAGCACATTGACGAAGCCGACAAGGTTGCTGTCGGCATAGGCATGCGGGTTTTTCAATGAGTAGCGTACGCCGGCCTGTGCGGCGAGATTCACCACCGTCTCCGGTCGTTCGTCGGCGAACAGCGTCGCCATCGCAGCCCGATCGGCAATGTCGATGCGCACAAAGCGGAACGCCGGGTTCGGCGTCAGGCGCGCCAGTCGCGCTTCCTTGAGCGACACATCGTAGTAGTCGTTGAGGTTGTCCACGCCAATGACCGCATCGCCGCGTGCCAGCAGGCGCTCGCAGACGTGCATGCCGATGAAGCCGGCGGCGCCGGTGACCAGGCACTTCATGGGTTCCCTTTCGATCGCGTTTCAGATCAGGATAGCCAAAAACAACGGCCGCCGGAGTTGCCTCCGGCGGCCGTCGGTTCGTTCCGCGTCAGACGGATCAGAACGAGTGCTTCACGCCCATGCCGTAGCCCGAGCTGTTCTTGCCGCCGCCGACGTTGGCGCCGGTGTTGCCGAACACTGCGATCGAGGCCGCGCCGTCGTTGGCCACGCGCTGATAGCCCGCGTAGAAGTTGGTGCGCTTGCTCATGGCATGCTTGTAGCCGACCGCGAAGGACTTGGCATCGTTGCTGCTCTTGTCCTTGTTGTAGTTGGCATAACCGACGTAAACCTTGCCAGCGGCGCTGACCGGAACCTGCACGCCAAGCTGGTAGATCTTGTCGCTGGTGTCCGCCGGGTCACGCTTGACCGACTGCCACGAGGCGACGACCTTGGCAGCGCCGAAGTCGTAGCTGCCGCCGACCAGCATGTCGCGAGCATCAACGCCCGACACGTTGTTCAGGTCGTTGGCGCGATGGTAGATCAACGAAAGGCCGACCGGGCCGTTGTCGTAGTCGAGGCCGACGCCAAGGATGCGCTCGGCATCGCCGCTGTAGGCGTTGCCATCCAGCTCGGAGGCGCCAGCAAACGAGTAGGCGAGCTGAGCGGTCAGGCCGCCGGCCATCTTCGGCGAGACATAGGCAACGGCGTTCGACAGACGAATGCCGTTGTTGATGGTGGTACCCGAGGCCTTGTCCAGCGAATTGACCGGGCTGAACCACATCGAGGCCATCGTGTCGTACTTGTCCGAAACGCCCTTGGCCATCGGCTGCAGGCGGCCGGCGACGACCGTACCGAAATCGCCGGTCAGGCCGACGAAGGTCTGGCGAGCATTAGCACCAGAAGCGGCCTTCGTGCCGACGCCAACGTTTTCATCCGGATTCAGGCCGTACTCAAGATTGAACAGGGCGGTGACGCCATTGCCGAGGGCTTCCGTGCCCTTGAAAATCAGGCGGCTACCCGAGTCGCCGCCATGATCGATGCCCGACTTCGACAGGCCGGTGCCCGACGAATGACGGTAGCCGAGGTCGACGATGCCTGCGATGGTCACGTTCGACTGGGCAAACGCCGAGCCGGAAACGAGACCGGCGACTGCCAAAGCGATCAGTTTCTTTTGCATTGCAAACTCCTTTTGGTTGAAGAATTCGTGTTCCGCCTGCCTTGATCGGACGCGCACGCCGCGCTACCTGCGCGCGCCCAAACTACCCGTTTTCGGGAAGCTGAAGCCATTTTTGCGCAGGTCGACCAGAGCGACCAACCTAATCCACCGTCGCCCGACATGGACAAGTGAAGATGCTGCGTTTACGCAACAGCCACTGTAAGGCGGCCGTAATGAATCAAAAAATTGTTCCGGAAAATCAGATTTCCAAATAGAAAAGCCGCCCTTTCGGGCGGCTTCTCAAGACATGCTGCGCTCGAAATGCTGATCAGAACGCGTGCTCGATGCCAAAACCGTAGCCACTGCTCGACTCGCCAGCCACCGGCGTGACGCCGCCTGCGCCGGTGATGACTGCTGCGCCATCATCGTTGCCGATGCGGTTGTAGCCGACATAGACGAACGTGCGCTTGGACAGCACATGGTCGAAGCGGATGCCGAAGCCGGTCGAATTGTTGTCGGCGCCGTCCGGGTTGCCACGCGCGAACTGGACGCGTACCAAGTCGTTGCCGACCGGCACGGTGGCGCCCAAGCTGGCAACCTTGCCCTTGTTGATCGTCGCGCCGCCGTTCGTCGTCTTGACTGTCTGGTACGTGCCGAACAGCTTGGCGACGCCAAGGTCGTACGTGCCGCCAACCATGTGCTCGCGCTGGTTGAGGTCCGGTGCGTTGGTCAGGTCATTGACGCGGTGATGCGCATAGGCCAAGGCCAGTGGACCCATTTCGTAGCTGATGCGGGCGCCGAAGATGCGCTCCTGGTCGCTCGAATAGGCCTTGCCGTCGCTCGATGCGGCAGAACCCGTGATTTCCTCGGCGCCGGCAAACGACAGCGCGCCGACGAACGTGAAGCCGCCCATCGCGGGCGACACATAGGCCACCGCATTGGACAAGCGTGCGCTCATGGTGCTGCCAAGCGATGCCGCCAAGGGATACAGCGCGGAGAACGAGTTCGACTGGTCGGTCGAATCCATGCCGGCCTCGATGTAATCGCCAGGCGCGTTCAGGCGGCCGGCGACCACCGTACCGAAATTGCCGGTCAGGCCGATGTAGGCCTTGCGCGAATTGAAGCCGCCGGTGCCGATGCCGACGTTGCGGTCCGAATAAAGCTGGTATTCAAGGTTGAAAACGGCCGAAATGCCGTTGCCGAGCGCTTCCGTGCCCTTGAAGCCGAGACGGCTGCCGTCGTTGATGCCGGAGTTGATGCCGGTGGTCTTGTCCGCATCGCCCTTGGCGTGCGAAAAGCCCATGTCGATCAGGCCGTAGATCTGCACATTCGACTGGGCGAATGCACTGCCGGACACGAGGCCGGCCACGGCGAGGGCGATCAGTTTCTTGTTCATGCGAAAGCTCCTGGGTGGGTGAATCGGGAATCTGCGCAGGCGATTTATTGCATCGCACTACGTTTCTTGCACATTGTGAACGCGCCCGCGCCCGCCTCAACGCCGGCAGGGCACTATTGCTGCGTCGCGCCATCCGACTGTTTCAAAATTGCGACACCCTGCCGGCGAACGGACTCAACGCACTGTTTTTGTGCAGAATTTGTTACTGCAAGTTGCAACGGTTTCGATCACTCATCCCATCACCGCAGTGACTTCGGCCGTTGGTGAAAGGTGACCGGCTGCACTCCGTCATTGCGCCGCGGCGGCGCTTTCCACGCCTGGCCGAACGCCACCTCGAAGGTCAGCGGCCTACGGCCTTCGGCATCGCGCGGCCAGTCGCGCAGCGCTGCTCGCACGGCGCGCCAGCGCGGCACGCCGAACAGCGCGTTGCGCACGCCGAGATGACGCTGGTCGGCGAGCATTTGGCGGCCGGAACCGTAGCTCAAGACGATGTCGTCGCGATCCATGACCGGATCGGCAAATCCGGTCTGGGCGAGCAAATCGCCCCAGTCGTGCATGTCCATGAAGCGCCGGGCGGGCGGGCGGCCATGCGCCGTCCCGCCACCACTGTAGTTTGACGTGGCGGCATGCCATTCCTTGGCCGTGTCCGGCCCGAACACCGCGAAGGTGAGCAGACCGCCGATCGCCAGCACGCGATGCAGTTCGGCCAGCGCGGGCTGCGGGTCGTCCAGCCAATGCAGCACGAGGTTCGACCAGACCAGGTCCACGCTGCCATCGGCCAGCGGCAGTTGGCGACAATCGGCCTGCACCGGCTGCGGCCCGAGGCCGCGCAGGCGACGCAGCCAGGGTTCCCGTGCCCGCACCGCCGACAGCATCGGCCGCGCGAAATCGACCGCCAGCACGTGCGCCCCCGGATAGCGCATGGCCAGGTCACGTGCGCCGTCGCCCGTGGCACAGCCGATGTCGGCGATCCGTCGCGGCGCCAGCCGCGTCAGCGACAAGCGCTCGCCCAGACGTCGGCCGGTCTCGCGGGCCAGCACCGCGGCGCCATCGTAGGTCGCCGCCGCGCGCGCGAAATCCGCTCTCAAATGGTCGTGAGCCCGAGCCGCTGGAACAGCGCGCGATCCCGCTCCGCCTCCGGGTTGCCGGCGGTCAGCAGCTTGTCGCCATAGAAGATCGAGTTGGCGCCTGCCAGGAAGCACAAGGCCTGCAGTTCGTCGCTCATCTCCTGACGCCCGGCCGAGAGCCGCACCATCGCCGTCGGCATGGCGATGCGCGCCACCGCGATGGTGCGCACGAACTCGAATGGATCCAGCGGCGGCGCGTCCTGCAGCGGTGTGCCGGGCATCGGTACCAGATTGTTGATCGGCACCGACTCGGGCGGCACTTCCATGTTGGCCAGGTCGCCGATCAAGGATGCGCGGTCATCGCGCGTCTCGCCCATGCCGACGATGCCGCCGCAACAGACGTGGATGCCCGCTGCGCGCACCTTCGCCAGCGTGCCATGGCGATCGTCCAGCGTATGCGTGGACACGACCTTAGCGTAATGCGCCGCCGATGTATCCAGATTGTGGTTGTAGTAGTCGAGGCCCGCCGCCTTGAGCCGCTCCGCCTGGCCGTCTTCGAGCATGCCCAGCGTGACGCAGGTCTCCATGCCGAGGTCCTTGACCGCGCGCACCATGGCCTCCACCGCAGGCATGTCACGCGCCTTCGGCCCGCGCCACGCCGCGCCCATGCAAAACCGCGTCGCGCCCTCGTCGCGCGCGGCGCGAGCGGCCGCGACCACGCGATCAACGTCCAGCAAGGCTTCGCGCGCTGCCTCGCCGTGATGGGCCGATTGCGAGCAATAG
>JBGARB010000042.1:0-22377 GCA_044230495.1 Rhodocyclaceae bacterium | reverse complement strand
GAAGCGGACCTGCTTGCGCGTCATGCCGGGCTTGAGCTGGGCGGCCATCTCCTGGGTAACGAAGTTGCCCTGGCGCACGTCGATGCGATAGGGATGCCAGGGCACCCACTTGTTGCCGGCGCTGGAGCAGCCGGCCAGCAGTGCGGCACAGGTGAAAGCGAGAATCGGGACGGGGATTTGCATGGCAGGCGAGGCGGTCGAAGCGGCGCGCGGCGATTGGCTTTGCGGGGCTGCGGACTATATCATAGGCATCCGCCCTCTCCGGCCCGCCACTGCTGCCATGCCCACCCATCGCCCCGCCAAGTCCGACGACCCTGCGACCACCAGCGAGCTCAAGAGCAGCGGCCTGAAGGCGACGTTTCCGCGCCTGAAGATTCTCGAGCTGTTCCAGAAGACGCAGACGGAGAACGGCGAACGGCACCTGACCGCCGAGGACATCTACCGATTGCTGGTCGCCGAGGACATGGACATCGGCCTGGCCACGGTGTATCGCGTGCTGACCCAGTTCGAGCAGGCCGGCCTGCTGCAGCGCCACCATTTCGAATCCGGCAAATCGATCTTCGAACTCAACGAAGGCACGCACCATGACCATCTGGTCTGCCTGCAGTGCGGACGTGTAGAGGAGTTCTTCGATCCCGAAATCGAGAAGCGGCAGAGCCGCATCGCCGAAGAACGTGGCTTCGCGGTGCGCGACCACGCGCTCTATCTTTACGCCGACTGCGTCAAGCGCGATTGCGAACACCGCAAGCGCTGACGGGAACGCGGGTTACCTGGCGTCGGCGATGCGCTGCGCCACCAGCATTTCGAGTTCCTGCCGTCCCAGCGGCGTCGCCATCGCCACCAGCGTGTGCACCCCGGCGAGTTGGAAATCGTCCGCGGGGTTGAATAGCCAGCGCCCATCGACGCGCACCGCCAGCAGCACGTAATGTTCGCTGCGCCGCTCGCGCAGCGATGCCCAGGAACCGCCGGGAAAGTCGTCCGGCACGGGGATCTCCTCGATGCGCAGGTGGCTTTCCGAGCGCAGCATCTCATCGAGGAAGGACACCACCTGCGGGCGCAGCATGGCCGATGCGATGCGCATGCCGCCGGTGAAATTCGGCGACACGATCGAATCGGCGCCGGCCTTGCGCATCTTCTCGACGTTGCGCAGGTCGTTGCAGCGCGCCACCACGCGCACGGCAGGGTTGAGCTGCTTGGCCGTCAACGCGATCATCAGGTTGCGGCTGTCGTCGCCCGTCACCGCGAAGACCCCGCGTGCGTGCTGGATGTTGGCCTCGACCAGCAGATCGTCGTCCGAGGCATCGCCGACCAGAAACAGCAAGCCGGGATGTTTCTCCGCATGGGCAGCAAGCGGTTCGGCGCTTTCGTCGATGGCGACGAAATGCCGTTGCGTGGCCTCCAGTTCGCTGGCCACGTTGCGGCCGACGCGGCCGAAGCCGCAAAGGATGTAGTGTTCCTGGATGCGCCTGATCTGCTTGTCCATGCGCCGTCTCCGCAAGGTTTGGTCGAAATCGCTCGCCAGCACGAGCGCCGTCACGCTGGAAAAGAAGTACGTCATGATGCCGATGCCGGCAAAGGCGATCGCCATCGTGAATACCTCGCGTTCCGGGTTGTGGAAGATTTCCACGCCGGCGCCGTAGCCGATGGTCGCCACCATCAGGAATGTCATGTACAACGCGTCGAGCCACGTCGTCGATTCGTCGCCGAATGACTTGTAACCCGTCGTGCCGATGACCATCACGACCGAAAACGCGACCAGTGCGATATAGATGGTCCGCCGCGCCCGCGCGATGACGTCGGTGCCGTCGCCGTAGTTCATGTCCGCTGGCGCAGCATCTCCTGCGCATGCTGTCGGGTCGTCTCGGTGATGACCTCGCCGCCGAGCATGCGCGCGATCTCGCCGACGCGTGCCCCCTCGTCGAGCTCCGTGACGGTCGCGAACGTCGCGCCGGCCTGCTCCCGCTTGGCGATCGACCACTGCCACTGCGCTTGCGCGGCGACCTGCGGCAGGTGCGTCACGCACAGTACCTGTCGATCCGTCCCCAGCCGCGCCAGCAGCCTGCCGACACTCTCCGCAACGCGCCCGCCGATGCCGACATCGACCTCGTCGAATACCAGCGTATCGACCGACGCGGCACGGCTGGCGATGACCTGCAACACCAGCCCGATGCGCGACAGTTCACCACCCGATGCGACTTTCGCCAGCGGTCGGGGCTCCTGACCGGCGTTGGCGGCAACGAGAAACTCCACGTCCTCGGCGCCGTGGCTGCTGCCCTCGGGCAGCGGCGACAACACGATCTCGAAGCGTCCGCCGGCCAAGGCAAGATCCTGCATGCCGGCGGTGACCGCGCTCGCAAGGTCCTTCGCCGCCTTGCCCCGCAGCCGACTGAGCTTGGCCGCCGCCCGCGCATATGCCGCGTGCGCCGCGGCTTCGCGTTCGGCCAGCGCCGCCGGGTCCGCGGCCAGCGCCAGTTCGTCATGGCGGGCCTGCAGGCGTTCGAGCAGGGCCGGCAGTTCGTCCGGCGCGCAACGGTGTTTGCGCGCCATCTGCATCACGGCATCGATGCGCGCATCCAGTTCCGCGAGGCGGGCCGGGTCGAGGTCGAGCCGGTCGTGATAACGACGCAGCGCAACCGCCGCTTCTTCGAGCTGGATCACCGCGCTGTCGAACAACGCGGCCGCATCGGCCAACCCGGCATCGACGCCGGTCAATTCGCCCAACCGGCCTTGCGCGTGGCGCAGCGCCGGCAACGTGGCCGATTCTCCGTCGTCGAGCGTCGCCAGCGCCTGCGCCGAAGCCTCCAGCAGCGCCGCCGCATGGGCGAGGCGGCGCTGTTCGGCTTCGGTGTCCTGCCACTCGCCGGCAGCGAAGTGCAGCGCCGAGATCTCCTTGATCTGCCAGGCCAGCAAGTCGCGCTCGCGCGTCGCGGCCGCGACATCGCGCTCGGCGGCCTGCATGGCCGCCCGCGCCGCGCGCCATCCGGCATGGTCCGCCGCCACCTCGCGGGCCAGCGCCTGCGCACCGGCATGCGCATCGAGCAGCGCGCGCTGGGCATCGGCCCGCAGCAGCGAATGGTGCGCATGCTGGCCGTGGATGTCGGCCAGCCTCTCGCCCAGCTCGCGCAACTGCCCTACCGTTGCCGCCGTGCCGTTGATCCACGCCCGCGACCTCCCGCCGGCATCGATCACGCGCCGCAACAGGCAGGCGTCGGCATCGAAGGCATTGTCGGTCAGCCAGGCGATCACATCGGCATCCGCGTCGAACTCCGCGGAAATGTCGGCGCGCTCGGCACCGCCGCGGACGACGCCGGCATCGGCCCGCTCGCCCAGCGCCAGCGCCAGCGCATCGACGAGGATCGACTTGCCGGCGCCCGTCTCGCCGGTGAGGGCGCCGAAGCCGCCGGCGAACTCCAGTTCGAGGCGGTCGACGATGACGAAATCCCGGATGGCGAGGCGCAGCAGCATGACGAACGATTGCGGTCAGGAACGCGGAACGCTGCTCCAGTGGAGCTTTTCGCGCAACATGGCGAAATAGCGGTAGCCCGGCGGATGCAGCAAGGTCACGCCGTGCGGCGACCGGCGGATCTCGACGCGATCGCCGGCGCGCGCGTCGACGCGCATCTGGCCGTCGAAATGCACCAGCGCGTCGTGCGGCGGCACCAACGTGATGTCGACCCGGCTGGAGTCGGGAATCGTGATCGGCCGATGCGTCAGCGCATGCGGACACAACGGCACGATGGCCAGGCCGGCGACCGCCGGGTGCAGGATCGGACCGTTGGCCGACAGCGCATAGGCGGTCGAGCCGGTCGGCGTGGCGACGATCAGGCCATCGGCGCGCAGCACATGCAGCAGTTCGTCGTCCACTTCGACGCCCAGCTCGATCATGCGTCCCAGCTCGCCCTTGCTCACCACGACATCGTTGAGCGCCACCGTCTCGGCCAGCACCGCGCCGTCGCGCAGCACGCGTGCCGCCAGCAGCAGGCGTCGCTCGCGGGAGAAGCGCCCGTCGAGGATCGCGCTCATGCCGGCGGCAATTTCGTTGCGCGCGATGTCGGTCATGAAGCCCAGTCGCCCCTGATTGACGCCGACCATCGGCACGTCGTGGGCGGCGAGGCGTCGCGCCGTGTTGAGCATCGTGCCATCGCCGCCGACGATCACCGCCAGATCGGCTTCGGCGCCGATGCGCTCGTAGTCGGCGCGCGCGATGCCCGCCAGCGCAGGCAGATCCGCAGCCTCGGCGGTGCTGGCTTCGAGCAGCACGGCCACGCCGCGCCCGGTCAGAAATCCGGCCAGCTCGGCCAGCGCGGCGGCGACATCGCGGCTTTGGTACTTGCCGATCAGGGCAACGGTGCGGAAAGCGGATTGCATGCCCCGATTTAACCATGTTCGCTGCGCGCGGCCATGGCCCCAGGGTGATGCGCCGTGTCACCACCACTGTAGTTTCGCGATGCCGATACAATCGACGCATGCTTGATCCCCGTGCCCAGACCCTGCTCAAGACGCTCGTCGAGCGCTACATCGCCGAAGGCCAGCCGATCGGCTCGCGGACACTGTCGAAGTTTTCCGGGCTGGAACTGTCGCCGGCGACGATCCGCAACGTCATGTCCGACCTCGAGGAAATGGGCTTCATCGCCAGCCCGCACACCTCGGCCGGCCGGATTCCGACGGCGCTGGGCTACCGGCTGTTCATCGATACGCTGATGACCCACCGGCCGCTCGAGATCGCGGCGCTGCATGAGCTGAAGGACGGCCTCCACCCCGACCATCCGCAACGCGTGCTCGGCCAGGCCTCGCAACTGCTCTCGCAGCTCACCCAGTTCGCCGGCATCGTCGTCGCGCCGCGCCGCCAGCAACCGCGCATCCGCCAGATCGAGTTCCTCGGCCTGTCCGACAAGCGCATCCTGCTCATCATCGTCACCACCGACGGCGACGTGCAGAACCGCATCCTGTTCTCGCAACGCCAGTACGGGCAGAACGAATTGCAGCAGGCGGCGAACTATCTCAATTCGCAGTGTGCCGGGCTGGATTTCGAAGAAGTGCGCGGCCGCCTGGTCGAAGAACTGCGCCAGTTGCGCGGCGAGCTGGCCGACCTGATGAATGCCGCCATGGCCGCCGGCAACGAGGCGATCGCCGAGGCGAACACGCAGTACGTCATCAGTGGCGAGCGCAACCTGCTCGATGTCGAGGATTTTTCCTCCAACATGGCCCGCCTGCGCCGGCTGTTCGACCTGTTCGAGCAGAAAACGGGACTGGCCCAGTTGCTCGATCTGTCCGCCCGTGCCGATGGCGTCAAGGTCTTCATCGGCGGCGAATCGGGCATCGCGCCGCTCGATGAATGCAGCGTGGTCGCGGCCCCCTACGAAGTCGATGGCGAGATCGTCGGCACCATCGGCGTCATCGGCCCCACGCGCATGGCCTACGAGCGCGTCATCCCCATCGTCGACATCACCGCCAAGCTGCTTTCGTCGGCACTGTCCGCGCCATGACCGGCGTGCTGCTGACCAACCTCGGCACGCCCGAGGCGCCGACCGCGCCGGCATTGCGCAAATACCTCGCCGAATTCCTCGGCGACCGGCGTGTGGTCGACCTGCCGCGCGCGCTGTGGCTGCCCATCCTCTACGGCCCGATCCTGACCTTCCGGCCGAAGAAATCGGCCGCCAAATACGCCCGCATCTGGACGCCCGAAGGCTCCCCGCTGAAGGTCCATACCGAACGCCAGGCCAAGCTGCTCAAGGGCCTGCTCGGCAGCGAGCGTGCCGGCATCCCGGTCGCCTGGGCGATGCGCTACGGCCGCCCGTCGGTCGCCGACGGCCTCGATGCGCTGCGTCCGCAAGCCGGCGGGCGCATCGTCGTGCTGCCGCTCTACCCGCAATATGCCGGCAGCACCACGTTGAGCACGCAGGATGCCGTCGACGCATGGCGGGCGCGGCACCCCGACGTCGACGTCACCCTGCTCGGCGATTACCACGCGCATCCGGCCTACATTGCCGCGCTGGCTGCCTCCGTGCGCGAACACTGGGCACGCGAAGGGCGCGGCGAGCGCCTGCTGATGAGCTTCCACGGCATTCCGCAGCAGGCGGTCGCCAAGGGCGATCCTTATGCCACGCACTGCCACGGCACCGCGCAGGCGCTGGCGCAGGCGCTCGGGCTGGCGTCCACACACTGGCAGCTCACCTTCCAGTCGCGTTTCGGCCCGGCCAAGTGGCTGCAGCCCTACACGCAACCGACGCTCGAAGCGCTCGGCCGCGACAAAATCGGCCCCGTCGACGTGATCTGCCCGGGTTTTGCCGCCGACTGCCTCGAGACACTCGAAGAGATCAACATGGAAGTACGCGAGGCCTACACCGCCGCCGGCGGCACGGCCTACCGCTACATTCCGTGCCTGAACGAACGGCCGGACCACATCTCGGCGCTCGCCGAGATCATCCGACCCCATCTGTAGCGCGCGCCGCCAGAGCGCTGGCGGTGACCACCAGCGCGCCGCCGATCCACTCGCGCAGGCCAGGCACCTCGCCGGCCAGCCACCAGGCCGACAGCGTCGCGAACACCAGCTCGGACGCCATGATCACGCTGGCCCGCGCAGCCGGCATGCGCTCCAGCCCGTATTGCTGCAGCACCACGATCGCCACCAGCGCCGCACCAAGGATGGCGACGATCAGCCACTGCACTTGGCCCGGCAACGCCGGCAACGGCTCGCCGAGCAGCGCCGCCGCGAGCAGTGCCACGACCACGCAGCCCGCGGCGCTGGCGAAGGTCTTGTGCGCCAGCGACAGCTCCAGATGCCGGCGCACCATCACGTTGTAGCCGGCGTAGGCGATGCCCGCCATCAGCCCCCAGGCATCGGCGCTGGCGAAGTCGCCACCCGCCACCGGCCAGAGCATGATCGCGGCACCCGCGAGCGCCAGCGCGATCACGCCAATGCTCGTGCGATCGAGCCGCTCGCCCAGCAGAGCGCGCGCCAGCAGCAGCGTCCACAGCGGCGCGAGGTAGAGCAGCAGCGTCACGCGCATGACGTTGCCCGAAATGGCGCCGATGACGAAGCTGGTGTTGCAGGCGCCACCGAGCAGACCGATGGCGACCAGTGCCGGCGCGAGGCGCAGGCCGCGCAGGGCGGCGCGAAAGGCCGGCACGCACAGCAGCATCGCCAGTCCCTCGGTGAGCACCACCGCCCACACGCCCTTGACGCCGCCGGCTTCGAGCACGCGGAAGGGAAACCACGTCGTGCCCCACAGCGCCGCGCTGACGACCAGCGCCAACGCAGGCAAGGGCAACGAACGGGCGGCAGCGGTCATGGGGGACTTGAATTCGCCTGCCCGCACTCCATATCAGCCATGACTGATATTCCGGAGCCGCGCATGGCCGAAGCCCTGATTGTAGTTTGCCCGCATTGCCACGCCGCCAACCGCGTGCCTGCCGAACGCCTCGCAGATGGCGGCACCTGCGGCCAATGCAAGTCGCCGCTGTTCGCCGGGCAGCCGGTCGAACTGGACGCCGCGGGCTTCGAGCGTCACGTGCAGCGCAGCGACCTTCCGCTGCTGGTCGACTTCTGGGCACCTTGGTGCGGCCCGTGCCGGATGATGGCGCCGGCTTTCGTGCAGGCCGCGCGGCAACTCGAACCGCAACTCCGCCTGGCCAAGGTGAATACCGAGATCGAGCAGGCGCTGGCCGCGCGCTTCGCCATCCGCTCGATTCCGACGCTGGCGCTGTTCAAGGGAGGGCGCGAGATCGCCCGCCAGGCCGGCGCGATGGACGCGGCGAACATCGTGCGCTGGGCCAGGTCGAACATTTAAGTCGCACGGCGGGCGGCCGTTGACGAGGATCAGCGCTCCTGCCCCAAACTACAGTGGTGGCGGGACGGCGCATCCGCCATGATTGTCGACGCCTCCGCCCTCTCCTTCACCAGTCGCCATCACGCCAGCGTCCGCGAGGAACGCAGCGAGCGGCTGGACGTCTGGGCCGGCAGCCAGCGGGCGGCGGCCGCCACGACGCAGATCAGCGGTGAAGCCAGCACGCGTGTGGCGATCTCGGAATCGGCGCGCCTGCGGCTGTCGTGGGAGACCACCGCACCTGCGATCGCAAACGGCGCGCAGGCGCCAACCGACACGGACATCACGACCTCGGATGCCACGCTCAGCGTCCTCAAGTCGGTCATCGAAATGCTCACCGGCGAACCCGTCAAGGTGTTCTCCGCCGCCGACCTGCCGCGCCAGCGCGACATGCCCTCGCTGGCGGCACCGTCGTCGGCACGCAATGGCGGCGGCATCGGCGCCGCCTACGAGATGCATCACGTCCGCGAGGAACACGAGACGCTCGATTTTGCCGCCGAAGGTGTCGTGCGCACGGCCGACGGGCAGGAGATCCGCTTCAAGCTCGACCTCGCCTTCGAGCGTCATGTCCGCGAGGAGCAGCACGTCAGCGTCCGTGTCGGTGCGCCGCCGCCACGCAAGGACCCGCTGGTGGTCAATTTCGGCGGCAGCGCCGACCTGCTCACCGACACCCTGTTCCGCTTCGATCTCGACGGCGACGGCCGCAGCGAGTGGCTGCCGGGGCTCTCGGGCGGCACCGGCTTCCTCGTCTTCGACCGCAACGGCAACGGCAAGGTCGACGATGGCAGCGAGCTGTTCGGCCCGCGCACCGACAACGGCTTCGCCGAACTGGCGCTGCTCGACACCGACGGCAACGGCTGGGTCGATGGTGGCGATGCCGATTTCGCGCGGCTGGGCGTCTGGCGGCCTGGCGCGACCATCGCCGCCGTGGCGCAAGCCGGCATCGCCGCACTGGCGACCGACCATGCCGATACGCCCTTTGCGCTGCACGGCGCATCCGGGCGGCCGTTGGGCCAGATCGCCGAGAGTGGCGTCTTTCTTGATACCGCCGGGCGCGCCGGCGCGCTGCACGATCTGGATCTGAACATTTTTCGCAGCAGGCCTTGAAAGGCACTTGATCGCCCTCATCTAGCCGGGGTTTTCGAATCGCGAGACCCGGAAAGATGCAAGAGAATCAAGCCGCTGCACCCGAATCGCCCGCCTTGGGCGAATCTCCCGACGCCGCTGCCGCGCCTGCCGCCGCAGGCCAGGCGCCCGCTGTCGAATCGATGCCGAGCCTCGAAGCGTCGCTGCGCGCCGCCGAGCTCAAGGCCGCCGAACACCACGACGCCTGGCTGCGCGCCAAGGCCGAAGGCGAAAACATCCGCCGCCGCGCGCAGGACGACATCGCCAAGGCCGGCAAGTTCGCCATCGAGAAGTTCGCCGGCGAACTGCTCGCCGTGAAGGACAGCCTCGAAGCCGCACTGGCCAACGAAAAGCAGGACGCCGAGACGCTGAAGGCCGGCGTCGAGCTGACGCTGCGCCAGTTGGCCGCCGCGTTCGAGAAGTCGCAGCTCGTCGACATCAACCCCGCGGGCCAGAAATTCGACCCGCACAAGCACCAGGCCATCAGCCAGATCGAGGCCTCCGACCCGGCCGTCGAAGCCAACACCGTGCTCTCGGTGCTGCAGAAGGGTTATGCGCTGCACGAGCGCGTGATCCGGCCGGCGCTGGTGGTGGTTGCCAAGGCGCGCAGCGCCGACGCGCCTTGAACGAGGCCGCCAAGCCCCCATATCACGTACAGGTTTACACATTGACGCCGGCCACGCCGGCCCACGCAATCGACTGAAAAGGACACACACATGGGCAAGATCATCGGCATCGACCTGGGCACCACCAACTCCTGCGTCGCCATCATGGAAGGCGGCAAGCCGAAGGTCATCGAGAATTCCGAGGGCGCGCGCACAACGCCGTCCATCGTCGCCTACACCGAGGACGGCGAGGTGCTGTGCGGCGCCTCGGCCAAGCGCCAGGCCGTCACCAACGCGCGCAACACGCTCTACGCCGTCAAGCGCCTGATCGGTCGCCGCTTCGAGGAAAAGGAAGTGCAGAAGGACATCGACCTGATGCCCTTCAAGATCGTCAAGGCCGACAACGGCGATGCCTGGGTACAGGTGCGCGACAAGAAGATGGCGCCGCCGCAGGTCTCGGCCGAAGTGCTGCGCAAGATGAAGAAGACGGCGGAAGACTATCTCGGCGAAGAAGTCACCGAGGCCGTCATCACCGTGCCCGCCTACTTCAACGACAGCCAGCGCCAGGCCACCAAGGACGCCGGCCGCATCGCCGGACTCGAGGTCAAGCGCATCATCAACGAGCCCACCGCGGCAGCGATTTCCTTCGGCCTCGACAAGAAGGAAGGCGATCGCAAGATTGCCGTGTATGACCTCGGCGGCGGCACCTTTGACATCTCCATCATCGAGATCGCCGAAATCGACGGCGAGCACCAGTTCGAGGTGCTGTCCACCAACGGCGACACCTTCCTCGGCGGCGAGGACTTCGACCAGCGCCTGATCGACTACATCATCGCCGAGTTCAGGAAGGACCAGGCCGTCGACCTCAAGAACGACGTGCTCGCGCTGCAGCGCCTCAAGGAAGCAGCCGAAAAGGCCAAGATCGAGCTGTCCGGCTCGCAACAGACCGAGATCAACCTGCCCTACATCACGGCGGACGCCTCCGGTCCGAAGCACCTGACGCTGAAGATCACCCGCGCCAAGTTCGAATCGCTGGTCGAGGATCTGGTCGAGCGTACCATCGAGCCCTGCCGCATCGCCATCAAGGATGCCGGCGTCAAGGTCGGCGACATCGGCGACGTGATCCTCGTCGGCGGCATGACGCGCATGCCCAAGGTGCAGGACAAGGTGCGCGAGTTCTTCGGCAAGGAGCCGCGCAAGGACGTCAACCCGGATGAGGCCGTGGCCATCGGCGCCTCGATCCAGGGCGGCGTGCTGCAAGGCGAAGTCAAGGACGTGCTGCTGCTCGACGTCACCCCGCTGAGCCTGGGCATCGAGACGCTGGGCGGCGTGATGACCAAGCTGATCACCAAGAACACCACCATCCCGACCAAGACCAGCCAGGTCTTCTCGACCGCCGACGACAACCAGCACGCCGTGACCATCCACGTGCTGCAGGGTGAACGCGAGATGTCCGCCGGCAACAAGAGCCTGGGCCAGTTCAACCTGTCGGACATCCCGCCGGCACCGCGCGGCATGCCGCAGATCGAGGTCACCTTCGACATCGACGCCAACGGCATCCTGCACGTCTCGGCCAAAGACAAGGGCACCGGCAAAGAGAACAAGATCACCATCAAGGCCAACTCGGGCCTGTCCGAAGACGAAATCAACCGCATGGTGAAGGACGCCGAGGCGCACGCCGAAGAGGACCGCAAGGCCCACGAGCTGGTCGAGGCGCGCAACCAGTGCGACGGCATGGTGCATTCGATCAAGAAGGCGCTCGCCGAGCATGGCGACAAGCTCGACGGCGACGAGAAGGCCCGCATCGAAACCGCCATCAAGGACGCCGAAGAAGCCATCAAGTCCGGCGACAAGGCCGCCATCGAAGCGCGCACGCAGGCGCTGGCGCAAGCCTCGCAGAAGCTCGGCGAAAAGGTCTATGCCAGCGCGCAGGGTGCGGCCGGCGGTGACGCCGGCGCGGCCGGTGCGGGCGGTGCCGGTGCCGGCGCTGCCGGCGGCAACCGCGACGCCAAGAACGACGGCGATGTCGTCGATGCCGAATTCACGGAGGTCGACGACAAGAAGTAAGGGGCAAACGGCGAGCGGCAAACACCGCTCGCCGTTTGCTGCTGTCCGCCCACCGCTCACCGCTTTCCTGCACATAAATGGCCAAACGCGACTATTACGAAATCCTCGGCCTCAACCGCGACGCCAGCGACGACGACATCAAGAAGGCCTACCGCAAGCTGGCCATGAAGTTCCATCCCGACCGCAATCCGGACAACCCGAAGGCGGAGGAGCACTTCAAGGAAGGCAAGGAGGCCTACGAGATCCTCTCCGACGCCAAGAAGCGCGCGGCCTATGACCAATACGGCCATGCCGGCGTCGACCCGCAGGCCGGCATGGGGCAAGGCTTCGGCGGCGCCGGCGCCGGCGGCTTCGCCGATGCGTTTTCCGACATCTTCGGCGACATCTTCGGTGGCGGTCGCGGTGGCGGCGGCGGCGGGCGCAGCGGCGTCTATCGCGGCGCCGACCTGCGCTACAACCTCGAGATCAGCCTCGAGGATGCCGCGCGCGGCACCGAGACCCGCATCCGCATCCCCACCATGGCCGAATGCGCGCCGTGCAACGGCAGCGGCGCGCGCAAGGGCAGCGAACCCAAGACCTGCCCCACCTGCGGCGGCCACGGCCAGGTGCGCATGCAGCAAGGTTTCTTCTCGATCCAGCAGACCTGCCCGAAATGCCACGGCACCGGCCGCTACATACCCGACCCCTGCCCGAGCTGCCACGGCGTCGGCCGCGTCAAGGAACACAAGACCCTCAGCGTCAAGATTCCGGCGGGCATCGACGAAGGCGACCGGATACGGCTGTCCGGCGAGGGCGAGCACGGCGTCGGCGGCGGCCCGTCGGGCGACCTCTACGTGCAGGTGCATCTCAAACCGCACGCCGTTTTCCAGCGCGACCACGACGACCTGCACTGCGAAATGCCGGTGAGCTTCTCTACCGCCGCGCTCGGCGGCGAACTCGAGATTCCCACGCTCGACGGCGTCGCCCGCCTCAAGGTGCCCGCCGAAACCCAAAGCGGCAAGGTCTTCCGTTTGCGCGGCAAGGGCATCAAGGGTGTGCGCTCGGCCAGCCACGGCGACCTGATGTGCCACGTCGTCGTCGAAACGCCGGTCAATCTCACCGAACGCCAGCGCGAGCTGCTGCGCGAATTCGACCAGATCAGCAGCGCCAACGCCCAACGCCACAACCCCAAGGCGCAAAGCTGGATGGACAAGGTGCGGGATTTCTTCGGTAGCTGAAGGTCGCTCAAACCCGGCCGACGCACCAAACTACAGTGGCGGCGACACGGCGCATCACGCGGATGGCGGCCCTGGCAGGCGCCGTGGCCCTTGCCGGCTGCGCCGGCCTGCCGCCGTCCGATGCCCCTTCGCCGCAGGACACGCGCGCCACGCTGCAGCGCCTGCTGCCTGATTCCGTCGCCGACAAGGCCGGCTGGGCCGCCGACATCCAGACGGCATTTGCCGCGCTGGACCTCACGGCCGACACCGCGCACCTGTGCGCCGCCATCGCCGTCATTGGCCAGGAATCCGGCTTCGATGCTGACCCGCGGGTACCCGGCCTGCCCAAGATCGCGTGGGCCGAGATCGAGCGCCGCGCCGAGCGCCTCGGCGTGCCGATGTTCGCCGTGCGCGCCGCGCTCGGCCTCGAAGGCCCCGATGGCCGCACGTTTGCCGCGCGCCTCGACGGCGTGCGCAGCGAGCGCGTGCTGTCCGAACTCTTCGAAGACCTCATCGCCCGCGTGCCGCTGGGCACGCGCGTGTTCGCCGACTGGAACCCCGTGCGCACCGGCGGGCCGATGCAGGTCTCGATCGCCTTTGCGCAGGCGCATGCCGAACGCCGTCCCTATCCGTGGCCGCAGGCCGGCAGCCTGCGCCACCAGGTCTTCACGCGGCGCGGCGGGCTCTACTTCGGCATCGCCCACCTGCTCGACTACCGCGCCGACTACGACGCGCTGCGCTTCCGCTTCGCCGACTACAACGCCGGCCACCACGCCAGCCGCAACGCCGCCTTCCAGAATGCCGTGCGCATCGCCGGCGGCACGCGCCTGGCGCTCGACGGCGACCTCATCGGCGCCAGCGACGAACCCGGCGCCACCGAACGCGCCGTGCGCGCGCTGGCGTCGCGCATCGAGCGCAGCGAGCGCGAGATCCGCCGCGACCTCGAACGCGGCCGCGACGACGACTTCGCCGACACCACCACCTGGCGCCGCGTCTTCGCGCTGGCCGACGCCGCGCACGGCAAGCCGGTGCCGCGCGCCGTGATGCCGCAGATCGACCTCGCCAGCCCCAAGATCACCCGCAAGCTCACGACCGAATGGTTCGCCTCGCGCGTCCAGACGCGCCACGACGCCTGCATGGCGCGCGCCGCGCCCGCCCGGCCCGCCGGCACGTAACGCAAACTACAGTGGTGGTGGCACGGCGCGCGAGAATTCGGCACGCACTGCTCGCCGCCGCGCGCCAGGACGAGGCCATGCAGTGCCGAGTCCGGTCGAGCGATGTCCGCACGCTACCGCGACGACAGATCGTGCCGTCACGTCTTCAGCGTTCGGCCAGCTCCTCGCGGATCACGCGACGCAAATCGGCTTCCAGATGTCCGCTCTCGATCACCCGGCGCAGCGTGTCGTTGATCAGGGTCTGGTAACCGCGATTCCCCGCCAATGCCTTGAAGTGATCGACGATCGGTCCATCGAGCATGATGTTGATTCGCTGCTTGCCCACGCGTGCGCGAACCGCCGTTTGCCATTCGGCGCGACTGACCTCGCGCCCCCCCACGCGCATTCGCGCGCGGTCGAAGTCCGCCTGCGTCAGCTTGGGTGCGTCGACATCAGAAATAGCCGGCATTTTGGTAGAAGAGGTCCGTTTCATCGCTGTCCGCCTTGCGCATGGAAATGATGCGGATTTCGTCCGGGGATTCGACATGCACGATCAGCACGACGAGGAAATCCAGCAAGCCGATGCCGATCATGCGCTGCTCGCGGTAATCGACGCGCATGACTTCGAACAGCACCATCGGACCATCGAAGACACGTCCGGCGTCGGCAAAATCGAGCCCGTGCTTTCTCAGATTGGCGCGACGTTTCGATTCGTCCCACGTGAAGCGCATGATCAAATTATACACATCCCGATAGCCATACCATTCACGTCGCTCAGTGCGGCGGATACTTCCTCCACAACCCCGCCGTGTCCGCCCCGCCATCGCCCACGCGCCAGCGCGGACAATCGAACAGGTCGCCGGCCATCTCCTCGATGACGGCGCGCAGCTCCAGCGGCGCCAGCCAGCGCGGCGGAATCGCCGCCGCGCCATGCAGCGTGCCCAGCAGGTGGCCGGCGATCGCGCCGGTCGAATCCGAATCGCCATCGTGGTTCACCGCCAGCACGATGCCATCCTCGAAATCTTCGGCCACCATCGCGCAATACACCGCGATCGCCAGCGCCTCTTCCGCCACCCAGCCCTCGCCTAGCTGATCCAGCGCCGCCTCGCGCGGCGTGCCGTCCGCCGCCAGGCGTTGCGCCGCCGCCAGCGCGCGCAAGGTTTCGGCGTGATCCGGCTTGCCGCGCAGGCATGCCACTGCTGCCCTCAGCGCCTCGTCGAGGCCGGCGCCATCGGCCAGCACGCGTACCATTACCGCCAGCACGCCCGCCGTCCATTGCCCCGTCGGGTGGCCATGCGTCAGACCCGCGATGGCGCTGGCGAGATCGAAGGTCTCGGCGAGCGATGCCCCGTCGCCGAACGCATGCCCGAACAGCCCCACGGGCGCCACACGCATCACGCCGCCGCAACCCTTGCTGCCGTTGCGTGCCGCCTCGCCCGGCACACGCTGCGCCTTCAGCGCCGCAAGGCAGGTGCTGCCAGGCGCGCGGCGCTTGTGCAAGTCATCATGGCCGATCAGCCAGCCGGGATCGCCGAACGGCGGTTCGACGCCGCGCACGCCCTGCGTGTGCAGCCAGCGGCTGTAGGCGTTTGCGACCACCGCCAACGGGTTGCAGAGGCCGCGATCGGCATGGCGCATGTGGGCGCGCAACAGGCCCTCGGTGGTGAACAAGGTCATCTGCGTATCGTCGGTGATCGCCCCGACGCGACCGAAGGCCGGCGCCATGTCGCGGATGCCCCCGAGGCCGAAGCGCGCGCGAATCTCGCCGCGCGACAGAAACTCCACCGGCGCGCCCAGCGCATCGCCCACCGCGCCGCCCAGAAGGCAACCGGCATAGCGCCCGCGCACCGCCAGCGCACGCAGCCAGGCCTCCTGTGCCGCCGTCTCGATGGCCGCCGGCGAACGTGCCGCGCGCACCGCCGCCATCGCCGCGTCCGCCGGCAGGCCCTCGTCGATCAGCAGCGCCGCCGCCACCGTGCCCGCGCGGCCCAGCCCACCCCTGCAATGCACCAGCACGCGCCCGCCCTCGCGCAGCGCAGCGCGCAACGCACGCGACAGTGACGGCCACGCCTGTTCAAAGCGCGCATCCGGCGCCGCGCCGTCGACGATCGGCAGGTGGTGGAACGCCATGCCGCGCGCCTGCACCACGCGCGGCAGATCCGGCACGCCGAGCGCATCCAGCTCGTGCGCTTCGACCAGGCACAGCACCGCCTGCGCACCCCACTGCGCAACGACATCGAGGTCGGCGGCCAGATCGCGCTTCCATGCGCCCGACATCCCGCCCGGCTGCCGCTTGCCGGGACAAAAGGTGACGCCGATGCACCCGGCGCCCAGCGGCAGCTCGGCGATGCGCAAAGGGTCGGTGATGCTGGTGCGGGACGGATCGGCGTTCATGGCGGTATGGCGCGAAGGACGATGCGCACAGTGTGACATCCGCATGGCTCACGGCGTGAGCCTGTGCGTGCGTGCCATGAAACTACAGTGGTGGTGGGACGGCGCTTGGCGCAGCGCGCGCCGCCATGGCATGCGCGCCACGCCGTCGGCGCCCGGCGGCGTCTGAAACGCGCATCCTTCTCATTTGCGGTCTACACTTTGCCCGCGCAAACGTCGCGCCGTTGCCAAATGCAGTGGGCAACCGTCACAACGCCGGGGAGATCGTCGTGAGAGCACCGCATGTCGTGGTTCGGGTTCCGTCCTTTTCTTCCTTTGCCGGCGCGCTCGCGCGACGCGCCCTGCATGCCGTCCTCGCGTTGTTTGCGCTGCTGATCGCCTTGCCGGCTGCGGCCACCAACGACGCAGCCAACGGTGCCGTGCTGTATGTGGCACAGGGTTGCACAGGCTGCCACACCGAGCGCCTGAACGGCGCCAACGCATCGCACATCATCGACTACGCGATCAGCACGTCGTCCGGCGGGCAGATGATTTTCCCCGGCCTCACGGCCAGCGACAAAAGCGACCTCGCCGCCTACCTCGGGACGCTGCTGACCAACCCGACCAGCCAAAGTGTCGACGCCAACACGCCGGAGACCTTCACGCTCACCGGCATCGATCTGGCCAATGTCGGGTTTCCGTTGCGCGCGTTCACGTCGCTGGCGGTGCAGACCAATCCGGCACACGGGGCGGTGAGCATTTCCGGCATGGACGCCACCTACACGCCGGCGCCCAATTACGTCGGCAGCGACAGCTTCACCTTCGTCGGCACGGGCCCGGGCGGCACGTCGAGCGTGCGCACGGTGAATATCACGGTCGTCGCGCCGCCGGCGCCGGTGGCCGGCGCGATCAGCGCCAACGTGCCCAACAGCACGCCCTTCGAAATCGACCTCGGTGCCAACGTGTCCGGCGGCATGACGGGCGTATCCATCGCGTCGAACCCGACGCACGGCACGGTCACGCTCAGCGGCAACATCGCCACCTACATGCCCGAGATCGGCTATCAGGGCGCGGACAGCTTCACCTACCGTGCAACCGGCCTGGGCGGCACGTCGGCGCCGGGCAATGTCTCGATCACCGTCGGGCCGCCGGTGCTGCCCGTTGCCGGCAATACGTCCGCGACGCTGCCGGCGAATTCGCCGCTGGTGATCAACCTGGTGCCGGCGATCACCGGCTATTCGGCGGGCGTCACGATCGTCGCGACGCCGGCGCACGGCACGGTAACGGTGGCCGCCAACAAGGTCACGTACACGCCGGCGGCCGGCTATTTCGGCGCGGACAGCTTCACGTACTACGCCACCAACGTCACCGGCAATTCGAATACCGCAACAGTCGCCCTCACGGTGCTGCCGCCGCCGCCGGTATCCGCGGGGCTGGCCGTGGCCGTCGACTACAACACGGCTAAGACCATCGACCTCGCGCCGTCGATCCAGGGCGTTGCCGACAGCATCGCCATCACCGTGCCGCCGACGCACGGCACGGCCGTCGTCGATGGCAAGCAGGTGCTCTATACGCCGGCGCAGGATTACGTCGGCAGCGATGCCTTCACCTGGAAGGCCACCAACACCGGCGGCGATTCGCCGCCGGCCGTGGTCAGCATCACCGTGCGCCCGCCGGCGCCGGTGGCGCGCGATACCACGATGTCGGTGCCGCTGAATACGGCGACGACGCTGGACCTCGCGCCCTTCGTCACGGCGCTCGATGTCTCCGGCATCATCGTCGTCGCGCAGCCCGCGCACGGCACGGTGACCGTCAACGGCACGCGCGTCACCTTCACGCCGACGCACGACTATTTCGGCGACGACAGCTTCACCTATGCCGCCTACAGCGCCGCCTTCAGCGGCACCGAGCCTTCGGCGCCGGCACGCGTGCGCGTGGCGATCATCGGCCGGCCCGACCTCGCCGCGGACAAGACGCTGGGTGACCTCGTTGCCGCGCAGGGCAACACCGGCAAACGATTTGCGCGCGCGCAGATCGCCAATATCCAGAGCCGCCTGGAGGCATTGCACCGCGGCGGACCGAGCCCGGCTGCGCCATCGTCGCTAACCGGCATCGCGCCGCGCGCATCGCTGTCGGCCGCCGCCTCGCCGGCCAGCACGAGCCTGCCGGTGGCGGGCCTGTCGCGGCTGGCGCCGGACGTGGCGCCTGCCCTGCCCGCGCTCGAGGTCGGCACCATCCATGCACAGAACGCGAACGCGCGCGCGTCGGCCGGCACGCCGACCGACACGCTGGTGCAGTCGATCGGCCAGACGCTGCTGGCCGCCGGCAGCGTGGCGCAAAGCGGCACCTTGAATCTCTCGGCCGGCGCCCGCGGCATGGCGATGGGCGTGGATGAAGGCGCAAGCGATCCGGGTGTCAGCCTGTGGGTTGCCGGCGGCATGCGCTTCGGTCATCGCGAGCGATCGTCCACGGGGCTCGATGTCGCCTTCAAGACCGACGGCGCGACCATCGGCGTCGACCGACGCTTCGGCAGGGATCTGGCGCTCGGCATCGCGCTGGGCTATGCGCAGGACACCACGAATGTCGGCAGCGACGGCTCCGGCGCGCGGGCCAAGGGCCTGTCCACGGCGATCTACGGCAGCTACCGGCTGCACGACCTGGCCTATGTCGACGGCATCGTGGGACTTGGCACGCTCGACTTCGATACGCGCCGGCATGTGGCCGCTTGGGGCGAATATGCGCTGGGCAACCGCGAGGGCAGCCAGTGGTTCGCGTCGCTGACGGCCGGCCACGAGATCCGCGAGGGCGGCTTCGGCTTCTCGCCCTATGCGCGGCTGGACTACACGCATGTGCAGTTGGACAAGTCCGTCGAACGGGGCGGCCAGCCGTATGCGCTGATGTATGGCGAACAGTCGGTGCCGGCAGCGCAGGTTTCGCTCGGCCTGCGTGCCGAATCCGCCCACGAATGGCGCTTCGGCTACGTGTTGCCGCGCGTGCGCATCGAGTTGCAGCGCGAGCATCAGTCCGACGGCCACGCGCTCGTCGCCTATGCCGACCAGGGCCTCGCCAGCGCCTACCGCATCGCCACGCCGGGTGTGCGCAGCAATGCGCTGGTGATCGGCGCCGGCGGCGAGATGCTGTTTGCCGACGGCCTGTCGATCGGGCTGGACTACCAGACGCGGCGCACCGCGGACAAGGACGCCGACAACGCGCTGGTGTTGCGGCTGACGCAACAGCTCGACGGCAAGACCGTCGGCCGCCCGGCGCAGACGCTGTTCCGCCGCGGCAAACCGCTGTGGCTCGACCTCGACTTCAGCTATACGTGGGATGACAACGTGCTGCGCAGCAACGAGGACGAGGACAGCCTCGCCGACGAGATCCTCGGCGTGCATCTGTCCAAGCGCACGATCTACCCGTGGGGCAATCACATGCGATTGGTCACCGTGGCCCATGCCGGCGGCGAGCATTTCCGCACGTATCACGGCCTGAGCCACTTCGATGCCGGCCTCGATGCCGAGGTGCAGTACCGCGCCGACGGCGACTTCGCCACGGCCACGTGGGGCCTGTTTGCCACGGCACTGGGCGAGAGCTACGAATCGCGGCGGCGCGATGGCGTGCGCTGGTCCGCCGGCGTCACCATGCGCCGCGCGATCACCGACCGCATCAACCTGTTTGCGTCGCTGGCGCACAACGAACGCAACGCGCGCGGCACGGTGTTCGATACGCGCGACGATGCGGTGCGCGCCAATCTCGACTACGACCTCGCCGACAGCAGCTCGGTGTACCTGCGCAGCGAATGGCGCCGCGGCGACATCGTCTCGACCGGGGCGGCATCGCTGGGCACGCTCGACCTCGCCAAGGTGCTGGCGGAAGATGACGCCATCGCGCATCGCGAGTTGTTCGTCTATCGGCTCGCCGGCGATACCGCACTCTATACGCTGGGCTACAACAAGCCGCTGGGCAACAAGGACTCGCTCGACTTCTCGTTCCGGCATGTCGCCTCCAAACCGACCGGCAAGACGACGATACCGGGCTGGAGCGCACCGCACTATTTCGTCAATCAGCTGATGCTGACGTACCTCACGAGTTTCTAGGAGCCGCCATCGTGAAAAACCGCACCGCGCTGCTCGTTGCCCAGGGATTGATCGTCGGAACGCTGCTCGCCGCCTGTGGCGGCGGTGGCGGCAGCACGCCGGAGGCCAAGCCGGGTACGCCACTCGACCACGGCGACGAAAGCGGCCCGAACCGCTTCCTGCTGTTCCCGAATCCGCTGGTGCAGGCCGACGGCACCGAGCAGACCAACACCGTGGCGTATGCCGAGGCCTACTACCGCGCCATCGACCCGACCAACGCCAAGGACACCCTGGACAAGTGGAAGGCCGCCAACGGCTTCGGCACACCGGCCGGACCGCTCGGTGAGGCGACCGCGATCTTCGGCGATGTCCGCGACCTGGGCTACGGCCGGGCCATGTCCGGGCGGCAGAACCCGGATGGCACCATCGCCATGACCGTGGGCAACTATCAGGTCGCAGCCGGCGACGCCTATGGCTACTCGCGGCTCAACCTCGATGCCGCCGTGGCCGGCGACGACCGCTGGCACGTCGGCACCAACGCCATCGAATACAGCCCCGGCCCGAATGGCGGGCCGCCGTTCACGAAGTTCTATACGTTCGAGCCGAAGACCGGCGCGCGTCTGCTCGAAGCCAATCTCGATGGCCGCGGCAAGAAGGCCATGCCGGGCATCTGCATCAACTGCCATGGCGGACGCGGCGACCCGCTGACGCTGCCCGATGCCAGCGGCAAGCCGCTGTTCAACCGCGTCGCGAACTCGACCTCGCGCCAGCGCGGCGACACGGTGGCGCGCATGCAGATGTTCGACGTCGCCAGTTTCGACTTCTCGACGGTGCCCGGTTACACGCGCGCCGATCAGGAAGCCGCCCTGAAGAAGCTCAACCGCCTGGTGCTGTGCACCTGGCCGCTGGCCGGACCGTCGACGCACGCCGAAGATGCCTGTCGTCCGGCGGCCGACCCGAACGACTGGCAAGGCACGGCAGCGGCAAGCCTGAAAGCGGCCTATGGCGGCGACGGCCTGCCGTCGGCCAGTTTCATCGACACCTATGTGCCGGACGACTGGAAGAACGCCGGGCAATCGACGCTCTACCGCGAGGTGGTGCACCCCTTCTGCATCACCTGCCACCAGATGCGCGGCACGGGCAACATGTCCGACATCAACTTCGCCAGCTATGCGAAGTTCCAGAGCTATGCCGACCGCATCAAGGTGCACGTCTTCGAGCGCGGCAACATGCCGCTGGCCGAAATCGTGTACGACGCCTTCTGGGACAAGGGCGGTGGCACGCTGCTGGGCACCTGGCTGGAGGCACAGGGCCACGCGGTGCGCAATGCGGCGGGCGCCATCGTGCCGCCCGGCCGGCCGGTCGCCGTGCCCGGCCCCGACCGCGCCGTGCCGCCCGGCGCGACGCTGCTCTCGGCCCGCGGCAGCCTGTACGCCGATGCATACAAGTGGTCGCTGGTGACCAACCCGGGCGGCGCGACGCTGTCCGGCGACACGACGGCGACGCCGACGCTTGTTGCCAACGTGGCCGGCACCTATGTCGTGCAACTGGTCGCCAGCGCCGGCACGGCGCAAAGCGCGCCGGTGCTGCAGACGATCGTGGTGGCCAACGGCGTGCCGCCGACGGCCGTGCGCTTCGCCGACGTGAAGAACGTGCTGCAGACCGCCGGCTGCACGTCTTGCCATGCCGACAGCGTGGAGACCAACCGGCCGCCCGTGCTCTACACGGATCTGGATCGCAACGGCGACGGCCTCATCGACGGTGTCGACGATCTCTGGCTGCATGCGGAAGTGCGGGCGCGCGCGAATTTCATCGACATCGCCGGCAGCCCGCTGCTGCGCAAGCCGTCAGGCAACCATCACAACGGCGGCCTGATCGTCGGCTTCAATGCGGCCTCGCCGCCGGGCAGCGCCGACCGCGCGAGCTACGACCTGTTCCTGAACTGGATCCTGGCCGGGGGG
>JBGARB010000126.1:0-4949 GCA_044230495.1 Rhodocyclaceae bacterium | reverse complement strand
CCTTCCCGAGGTCGCGCAATACCGGCCCCAGATCGAGCGCCTGCTCAGCCGCTCGCTGCAGCGGCCCGTCGCGATCCGCGATGTCGAGGCCTACTGGGTCGGCCTCCAGCCGGCGTTGCGCTTGTCCGGCGTCACCTTGCTCGATGGCGACCGCCGGCCGGCGCTCCAGCTGGAGCGCGTCGATGCCCGGCTGGCATGGAATTCGTTCGCGTTCATGGAGTTGCGCCTCGCCGCGCTCGAAATTCTGCAGCCGGAATTGCAGGTGCGTCGCAATGCAGCCGGTCACCTGTTCGTCGCCGGCATCGAAATCACGCAAGGCGCGAAGGCGCAGGCGTCCGACCGTCCCGATGGCGGCCACTCGTTCGCCGACTGGCTGCTGGCGCAAAAGCGCATCACCATACGCGACGCGATCATCGAATGGCATGACGACGCACGTGCGGCGCCGCCGCTGCGCCTCACGCAAGTCAATTTGCAGCTAGAGAACGGCTGGCGGCACCACCGCATCGGCTTCACGGCGCAGCCGCCGGCGACGCTGGCCACGCGTCTGGACGTGCGCGGCGAATTCAACGGCGACGACCTCTCGCGCCTGTCGCAATGGCAGGGCGACGGCTACATCGATGTCGAGGATGCCGACCTCGCCGTCTGGCAGCGCTGGGTCGACTATCCGCTGGAAATCCCGGCGGGCCGTGGCGGTGTGCGGCTCTGGTTCGGCTTCGCCGATGGCGGCGTGCACAACGCCTCCGCGCAGGTGCGCATCGCCGATACCCGCTTGCGGCTGGGCGCCGATCTGCCGGCGCTCGATCTCGCGCTGTTGTCGGGGCGCATCGCAGCGGCGCGCAAAGGCAATGAAATGACGCTGCGCCTCGACGATTTCGGCATCGTCACGCGCGACGGCATCCGCATCGCGCCGACCCGGCTCGGCCTGAAAGTCCGCGACGAGCGCAAGGAACAACGCGTCGACATCACGGCCAACCAGCTCGACCTCGAGCCGCTGACCCGGTTGGCGGCCCATCTGCCTCTGACGCCGGCCGTCGCCGACGCCTTGTCGCGACATGCCGCACGCGGGCAGATCCACGCGCTGAAAGCCGGATGGCGGCGTGCCGCCGGCACTGAGGCCGGCCTCGCCGACTGGCATGTCGACGCGCGCTTCGATGCGCTCGCCTGGCAAGGCGACGGCGAAATCCCCGGCGCCGACGGGCTATCAGGCGAGATCCACGGCGATCGCGGCAGCGGCCGCCTGACGCTGACGGGCAAGCGGGCGACGGTCAACGCGCCCGCCCTCTTCCCCGACGGACCGGTGCGGCTCGATACGCTCGATGCCGCCATCGAGTGGGCCGGCGGCAACGACCGGCTGGCCGTCGATGTGCGCCGCCTGCGCATTGTCAACGACGACCTCGCGGCCGAAGCCAACGGCAATTGGCGGGCCACCGCCGAAGGTCCCGGCCACATCGACCTGACGGCCCGCATCGAGCGCGCACGCGCCGACGCCGCGGCGCGCTACGTGCCGGCCAGCCTGCCGGACACGCGATCCTGGCTGGCACATGCGCTGAAGGCCGGGCGGGCGAGCAACGGTCGCCTCACCCTGAAGGGCGATCTGGCAAAGTTCCCGTTTCGCGATCCGGCCAGCGGCGTCTTCGAAGTGCGCGCACAGGTCGCCGGCGGCACGCTCGACTTTGCCGAGGGTTGGCCGGCGATCACCGACATCGACGCCGAACTGCTGTTCACCGGCCCGACAATGCGCATCACCGCGAAAGGCGGGCGGATCTTCGGCACATCCATCCGCCAGGCGGTTGCCGAGATCGCCGATCTCGAAGCCACCACGGTGTTGACGGTGCGCGGCCAGGTCGCCGGGCCGACCGGCGATTTCCTGCGCTACATCGAGGCCAGCCCCGTCGGCGGCATGATCGACCACGCCACGCGCGAGCTGGCCGCCGAAGGCAACGGCCTGCTCGATCTCGACCTGTACTTGCCCCTTTACGACATGGATGCCAGCCGCGTCGCCGGCAGCTACCGCTTCGACGACAACCGTGCCTTCGTCGACCCGGCGCTGCCCTGGCTGACCAACCTGCGCGGCACTTTGCGCTTCACGCATCATGACGTCAGCGCACGCGGGCTGACGGCCCAGCTCATCGGCACGCCGATCGCCGCCGACCTGCGCAGCAGCGAGGCCGGCGTACAGTTGGCGCTCAAGGGTGAAATCAGCGCGGAGGCACTGCGGCGCGAGCTGGCGATGCCGGTATTCGATCACCTCTCCGGCAGCGCCCGCTGGAGCGGCACTCTGCTCGCCACGCGCACCGGCACGCAGATGTCATTGGCCTCCGATCTCACGGGACTGGCATCGCGGCTGCCGGCGCCATTCGCCAAGCTCGCCGCCGAGAAGCGCCGGCTGAGCCTCGAGCGCAAGCCGGTCGCCGTCTCGCAGCGGCCAAACTACAGTCGTGGCGACACGGCGGCAAGGGCGGATCTGGCGCTCACCGACCTGCGCCTGGCCGATACCGCGCGCGCGTTGCTGTTGTCGGACCCGTCCAGGCCCGGCGCACCGATCGTGCGCGGGGCCATCGCGCTCGGTCGCGACAATGCCGCGCTGCCCGAGCGCGACATCGTGGTGCAGGTCGACCTGCCGCGCATCGACCTCGACTTCTGGCGCGCGGCGCTGGCCCGCAAGGAGCCCGCCGCCGATGCCGCTGCCGGGCTACCGGTGCGCTTCGAGGTGAATACCGCGCAACTGGCCTTGCTCGGCCGCGAGATCGAGAACGCGCACGTCAGCGGCGATGCCATCGGCCCGATGACCCGTGCCGACGTGCGCAGCGCGCGCTTCTCGGCCAGCCTGGCCTACGACAGCCGCGGCAAGGGCCGACTGACCGGCAACATCCCCTTGCTGGCCATCGCCGAGCCGGTGGCATCGCTCGACCTGCCCAAGGACGGCCCGCTGACCACGCGCGATGTCATCACGCAATTGCCGGCGATCGACCTCAGGATCGACCGCCTCACCTACAAGGACCGCGACTTCGGCACGCTGACGCTGAACGCCGAGAACCGTTCCGGCGGTACGGCGCAGTGGAACGCCCATGTGCTGCTCAAGAACCCGGATGCCACGCTCGATGCGACGCTGGCCTGGTTGCCCGACGAGCCCAGCGCGCAGTCGCAGATCGCCTTCGCGCTCGACGTGCGCAACATCGAGAAGACGCTGGCGCGCGTCGGTTACCCGGACGCCGTCAAGCGTGGCGATGCCAAACTCGACGGCACCCTGGCGTGGACCGGTTCGCCCGTCGACGTCGACTACGCGACGCTCACCGGCGGCATGCAGCTGACCACCGGCAAGGGCCAGTTCAACAAGCTCGAACCCGGCGTCGGCCGGCTGCTCGGCATCCTCAGCCTGCAGTCGCTGCCACGCCGGATCACCCTCGATTTCCGCGACATCTTCAGCGAGGGCTTTGCCTTCGACCGCATCGACGGCGACCTCAACGTCCATGCCGGGATCATGCGCACGGAAGACCTCGAGGTGCGCGGGCCGGCAGCACGCGTCTACATGAACGGCGAGGTCGATCTCGCCCGCGAGACGCAGAACCTGAAGGTGCGCGTGCAGCCGTCGCTGTCCGATACCGTCGCCATCGGCGCCATGCTGGCCGCCAATCCGGTCGCCGGAGCCGTGGCATGGGCGGCGCAAAAACTGCTCTCCGATCCGATCGACCAGCTCTTCGCCTACGACTATGTCGTGACCGGCGATTGGCGCGAGCCCAAGGTCGATAAACTGGGCAGCGAAGCCAAACCCGCCCCCAAAGCCCCATGAAGATCGCCGCCATCCAGATGATTTCCGGTCCGCAGGTTGCGCCGAACCTCGCCCGCGCCGGCGAGTTGATCGCCCGCGCCGCCGGCGACGGCGCGCGGCTGGTGGCACTGCCCGAGTATTTCCCGCTGATCGGCGCCAGCGATGCCGATCGCCTGGCGGCACGCGAGCAGCCCGGCACCGGCCCGATCCAGGCCTTCCTCGCCGACGCCGCGGCACGCCACGGCATCTGGCTGGTGGGCGGTTCGCTGCCGCTGTTCGCGCGTGCCGCCGACAAGCTGCGCAACACGATGTTCGTCTTCGATCCGCAGGGGCGCGCGCTCGCGCGCTACGACAAGATCCATCTGTTCGGTTTCCGCAAGGGCGACGAGTCCTACGACGAAGCAGCCACCATCGAACGCGGCGATGCGCCGGTGGCACTCGACTTCGCCATCGACGGCATCGCGCTGCGCGTCGGCCTCGGCATCTGCTACGACCTGCGCTTTCCCGAACTTTTCCGCACGCTGGGCCGGACGGCGGCGCTGGACCTCATCGTGCTGCCGGCGGCTTTCACCGAAACCACCGGCCGCGCGCACTGGGAGGTGCTGCTGCGCACGCGCGCCATCGAGAACCAGTGCTACGTGCTGGCGCCGGCGCAAGGCGGCCGCCATCCCGGCGGCCGCCTGACGCACGGCCACAGCCTGCTGATCGACCCGTGGGGCGAGATCGTCGCCTGCCCCCCCGCCGCCGACGGCAAGGGCGAATGCATCGTCACCGGCGATCTCGATCCGGCGCGCATCGCCGACGTACGCACCAGCCTGCCTGCCTTGCAACACCGACTTCTGTGAAGGAACCCGCATGAACGCACCCACCGCGGCCGTGCCGCACTACGACATCGCCCGCCGCCTGCTGCTCGATGCCCATGGCATCGCTCCCGAGCAGCTGGGCGGCATCTTCGGCCGGCTGCTCGGCCGCCGCATCGACGATGCCGACCTGTACTTCCAGTACGCGCGGTCCGAGGCCTGGAGCCTCGAAGAAGGCATCGTCAAGTCCGGCAGCTTCAACATCGAGCAGGGCGTCGGCGTGCGGGCGCTGGCCGGCGAGAAGACGGCGTTCGCGTATTCCGACGACATCAGCCTGAAGGCGGTGACCACCGCCGCCGATACGGTGCGCGCGATTGCCG
>JBGARB010000041.1:0-27092 GCA_044230495.1 Rhodocyclaceae bacterium | reverse complement strand
AATAGCCCTGTCCGCCATCGCAGGCGACGGCGCCGAGCCATTCGAGATCGTCCGCCGTCTCGATGCCCTCGGCGACGACGGCCAGATCGAGCGCGTGGCCCAGCGCGATGGTCGAGCGCACGATGGCGGCGTCCTTCGGCGATGACGCCAGCGAGCGGATGAAGCTTTGGTCGATCTTCAGTTCGTGCACCGGCAGCGACTTGACATAGGCCAGCGATGCCTGACCCGCGCCGTAATCGTCGATGGAAAGCCGCACGCCGTAGTCGGCCAGTTCGGCCAGCGTGGCCTGCGCGATATCCGGGTCTTCCATCAGTGCGCTTTCGGTGATTTCGAGGCACAGTGCCTGCGGCGGCAACGCACAGCGCTCGACGTGGTGCCGCACGGTGCCGACAAGCCGGCGATCGAGCAGGTCGCGCGCCGACAGGTTGGCAGAGAGCGTGAGTTCGCGCCCCTGTTCGCGCCAGCGCGCCGCCTGTTCGCACACCTCGCCGATCAGCCACGGCGTGATTTCGCGGATGAATCCCGTTTGCTCGGCAAAGGGAATGAAGCGTCCGGGCGGCACCAGCCCGCGGTCCGGATGTTGCCAGCGCAGCAGCGATTCGGCGCCGGTGACGTGTCGCCCGGCAAGGGCAAGCTTGGGCTGGTAGTGCAGGACGAACTGTCCGTCACGCAATGCATCGCGCATTTCGCCGATCAGCGACAAGTCGGCCGGCGAGGGACCGGGGCCGACATCGGCGGCGAACATGAAGCCGCATTGGCGGTGCTTGGCCTCGTACATCGCGCGCTCGGCGCCTTGCAGCAGCGTGTTGATGTCGCGACCGTCGTCCGGCGCCTCGGCGATGCCCAGCGTGCCGCCGACGTCCAGCCGCTGGCCGTCGATGTCGGTTGGTTTGGCCATCGCCGTCAGCAGGGTGTCGATGAAGGCGCGCACCTGCGCACGGTCGGCATCCGGCATCAGGAACGCGAATTCGTCACCCCACAGTCGCACCAGCAGCACGCCAGGCGGCAGCAGGGGAACAAGGCGCAGCGTCACACGCTGCAGCAACCTGTCGCCCACCGGGTGGCCGAGGGCGTTGTTGATGGCGGCAAAACGGTCAAGGTCGAGCACGAGGATGGTCGCACGCGCGCCTGCCGGCAGCATCGCAAAGCGCTCCTCCAGGCGGGCGCGATTGGGCAACTCGGTCAACGCGTCCTCGTAGGCGAGCCGCGTGATCTTGGCTTCGCGGGCGGCAATGCCTTTGCGCATGCTCTCGAAGCCGGCGGCGAGTTGGGCAATCTCGTCGCCACCGGCAACCGCAACGGGATGCGAGTAGTCCCCGCGCGCCATCGCGTCGGCGGCCTTCGCCAGCGCATTGACCGGGGTTGCGATGCGACGAGCCAGCAGCAGGCTGCCGATGACGAAGAGCAGGATGCCGCCGCCGGCCGTGACCGCCAGCGTGCGCTCCAGCGCATGGAACACGGCCTCGCTGTTCTCGACCGAATGCAGCAACAGCACGCGCGCCTGCCCGCCCATCGGCAACGCCACGCTGTGGAAGTGTCGTTCGCCGGCGTCGAGCCGGCGTTGCACGTCGACCACCGCCGTGGCACCAGCCAGCAGGCCATCGTCGATGCCGGTCACCGAGCGCGCCGCGACGACGCTGCCGACGCTGTCGATCAACGCGACGTCGAGTCCGCTGGCGCGGCCAAGGTTGTGCGCCCACGCGTCGTCGATATTGAAGCCCATGACCACCCAGGCGATGCGCACCGGCGCCAGGATGCCGACCACCACGACCTGGTAGATGCGGCCGTCGGCCATGCGGATCACGTCGCTGCCGCGATTGGGCGCATCGGCAGCGGCCAGCAACTGCGGGAATTCGAACGCGCTGCCGGCATCGCGCGGCCGCTGCGTGTCGACCAGCACGTGACCGTCGAGCGACACCACCATCATCGCGCTGGCGCCGATCCGCGAGCCGTGGTTCTGCAGCACGGAATGCATGGTGGCGCGGTCCTGGGTGGCGATCGCCTCGCGGAAACTGAAATCGCCCGACAATACGGTGGCGGCGAGTTCGAGCTGGCGGCGATTCTGTTCCAACAGCGTCTCGAAGCTGGCGCGACCGACGGCGAGCCTTCGTTGCGATTCGGCGTCGACGATCTGCGCGCCGGTGCGCTGGACGATCAGCAGCATCAGCAGCAGCACCGCCAGCACGAGGCCGACGAAGACCACGACGATGCGGCGTTCCAGATTGAGTCGGATCACGATCTCGGCGGCAGCGACTCAGTAGTCGTCGGCGCCGGCCGCCGGCTTGGGGCGCGTCACGCGGGGCGCCACGTCGAGCACGAACTCGCGACGCTCGCGCGCGTCGGCAGCGAGCGGGAGGTCGACACCCGTGGCCTCCGCCTTCTGTCTCGGGTGCCACAGGCGCAGCCGGTAGCGACCGGCAGGCAGGTCGCGGACGACGACCTTGCCGGCGGCGTCGCTGCGGCCGAACCAGGGCGTATCGACGACCAGCACATGCGCTTCCATCCAGTCGTGGATGTTGCAGCCCAGCGCGACCGGGCCGGTCTTGTCGAATGTGACTGGTGCCGCCGGCTGGCCCGAATACAGTTTCAGCTCGAAGGTTTTCGCCGGCGAGAAGGAATAGACGTGGTGCTTGATCTTGTCGCGATTCGGAAAATCGACCGCCGTGCCCTTCTGGACCACCGACACGTAGGGTACGAAATCGCGGTCGCGCTGCTCGATCACGGCCTTGCCGGTCCGGGTCGGCGGCGGGGCCGACAGGGGATCGATTACCACCACCGCATCGGCAAGCGGCTCGCCCGTCGCGTTGCGTACCTGGACCTCGACCTGTGCCGCCGCACCGGCGCCCGCGGCCGCCAACAGGCCCAGGGCGACGACGGCGCGGCGCATCTCAGTGCTCAAGCTTGAGCGCGGGCGATACCTGCCAGATCTCGGTGTCGAGCCGACCATCGCGATACACCCAGACGTGCCAGATCTTCACCGTGGTCTTGCCGGCGTATTCGGCGCCTGCCTCCACCGAAACGCCCTTCGGGCTGGCGTACTCCTCGACTTCGCCGTGCTTGACCGTGCGCGGTTTGCCGTCGTTCAGGGCTACCCATTTCTGCCAGACCTCACGGATCGCGGCCTTGCCGCGATAGCGTCCGTCAAGGGCGCCGCCGACCCAATCCATGTACGCGTCATCGGCATAGTCCGTCATCAGCGCTTCGACATCGCCATTGGCGATGGCCTTCAACCTGGCCTCGCCGCGCTTGATGTCGAGCGGGCCGGCAATGACCTGCGTGCAGGCGAGGAGGCCAATCAGCACGAGTATTCGTTTCATGTCGGATCTCCGAGTTCAGTCACGTTGGACACCAGTCCAATATAGCAGAGCCTATTGCTGCGCCACGTCGACGGCCTGTGCGCCCGTCAGTCGCAGCAACTGCGCAGGCGTCAGCCGGAACACCGCGTGCGGGTGGCCCGCCGCGGCCCACAGCGTGTCGAATGCCAGCAGGGATTCGTCGATCAGCAGCGTCACGTCGCCGGGCTGGCCGACCGGGCTGACGCCGCCAATGGAATAGCCGGTGCGCGCCTTGACGAAATCGGCGTCGGCCTTGCCCAGCGGTCCGACGAGCGCGGCGACCTTCTGCGCATCGACGCGATGCGCGCCGCTGGCGATGACGACGACCGCCGCGTCGTCGGCAAGGCGGCGGAAGACGATGGACTTGGCGATCTGCGCAACGGTACAGCCAAGTCCGGCGGCGGCCTCGGCCGAGGTCTTTCCGGAAGAAGGCAGGACGACCACGGGCTGGTCGTGGCCGAGCGATGCGAGCAGGTCGGCAACGCGCTGTGCGGAACCCGGCAGGCTGGCAGGCGTGTTCAAGTCAGAACCAGATTTCAGGGTAGCGTCGCGAACGCGGCAGATTGTTGACGAGGACCGCGATGGCCAACATGGCCAGCGCGCCGGCGCCGACAGGCAACAGCGCAAAGCCGAAGCCGAGGGCATGGACACGATCGCCACCGACCAGCGCGATCAGCGCGGTGGCGCCGCCGGGAGGGTGCAAGGTGCGCGTGAGGTGCATCAGCGCGATGGCGGTCGCCACGGCCAGCGCTTCGCCCAGCCCGACCAGTGGCATTTGCAGCTTCCAGCAGGCGACGCCGACCAGCGCCGACAGGACGTGTCCGCCGATCAGGTTGCGCGGCTGCGCCAGCGGGCTGCGCGGTGCGCCGTAAAGCAGCACCGCGGACGCCCCAAAGGAGCCGATCAGCATGACGGCAGGCCCCTCCGGCATCGTCAGATGCCCGACCAGGGCAACGGCGCCGATGCCGAGAAAGGCGCCAAGCCATGACCAGAACACCTCGGCATTGCTGACGCGCGGCGGACTGCCGCGGGTGGTGCCGCGCCATTTGCGCAGCATGTCGCCCAGGCGGCTCTCCAGCTTCATGTCTCGTCGTCCGCATCGGGCGTCCGGCCCGACAGGCGCGCGACCGCATGCTGCCATGCCAGGTGGTAGACGGCACGGAAGTCCTCGGTGCTGATGTCGATATAACCGGCAATGTGGGCCATGGCGTCGAGGATATCGGCGTCGGTGAGTTCGAGTTCCGGCGGCAACGGTGGCAATCCGGGGTCGCGCATGCTCAGTGGCCTTGTGGATGGATGGCAATGATGCGGCGTTGCCGCGAGCGGCCGACGACGTGCATTTCGCAGGCCTTGCAATCGAAGCGCAGCGACAGCCGCTCCTTGCCGTTCACCAGCGTCATCGGCGCGGCATCGACGCCCTTGACCCAGCCCTTGGCCTCTTTCGGGCACAGGCTGGTGCTGTAGCGCAGGCAGTGCTTGGTGATCATCAGGGACACCTCGCCAGCTGTCGTGTCCGCCTCATAGGCATCGGCGATCAGTTGCACGCCGTGCCGCTGGTAGAAGGCGCGTGCCTTGACATTGAGCACATTGGCCAGGTACGACGGGGCCGTTTCCGGGTAGGGCGTCGGCGGCTGCCGTTCGGCGCGACGCGTGCCGCGCGGCCTTGCCGCTTCGCGTGCGGCATCGAGCGCGGCGACGGCCTCGCGGCGCAGGGCGTTGAGGACGGCGGCCGGCACGAAGCAGGGCGGCTCGATGGCGACCGCGACGCCCGCCGCGCGGTAGTCGGTGCCGCCGATCTTCGCCATCGCATCGGCGATGCGTGCGCGCGCGGCGTCGGCGTCTCGTGCCGGCTCGACCTGCATCGCGGCGACCGCTTGCGCCGCGATGCCTTCGGCATCCTGGATGGCCAGGCGGAGTCCGGTCGCGGTTGCTTCGAGCGAGAGATGGACATCGATGTGCCGCTCGGCCGAGGGCTTTTCGAGTGCGCGCTCGAAGGCCTGGTCGCGGTTGCGGTAGAGCGTCATGCCGGGGCGGAGGTCGTCCGGCATGTGGCGCGGCACGGCGCGCACGCCGCCGGGAATCGCCGTCACGGTATTCAGGCGCAGGCCGGCCGAGCGACGGGCGACGAGGTAGCTGACGCCGTCGCCGTTGTGCAGGTCGGCGTCGGTGGCGATGTCGAAGAATTCGGCTGTCACGCGGGTCACCTCGCCGATGGCTTCGCCGGCGAATTTCGGCGTGTCGAAGGCGGCGATGTCGCCGCCGCGGCCATGCGTGAAGTAGTCGGTGCTGCCGCGATGGAAGGTCTTTTCGGGTTGCGGCGTGAAAAAGTGCGTCGTCCGTCCGGCGGACGCGCGGGCGTAGCGCGGCGCGCCGCCGGCGGCCTCGTCGATCAGCGCATCGAGCAGCCGCCGGTAATGCGCGGTGGCGTTCTTCACATAGGACATGTCCTTGAGCCGGCCCTCGATCTTGAACGAGCGCACGCCGGCGGCGGCAAGCTGCGCGAGATTGGCGCTCTGGTCGTTGTCCTTCATCGACAGCAGGTGCTTGTCGAAGGCGACGACGCGGCCCTGCGCATCCTCGAGCGTGTAGGGCAAGCGGCAGGCTTGCGAACACTCGCCGCGGTTGGCGCTGCGGCCGGTGTGCGCATGGCTGATGTAGCACTGGCCCGAATACGCCACGCACAACGCGCCATGGACGAAGTATTCGAGCAGGGGCGGGGCATCGAGGGACGGATGCGCCGTCCCGCCACCACTGTAGTTTGCGGCCAGCGCATGGTGGATGGCGCGCACCTGATCGAGGTCCAGTTCGCGCGCCAGCACGAGCTGCGAGAAGCCGGCATCGGCAAGGAAGCAGGCCTTGGCCGGCGTGCGGATGTCGCATTGCGTCGAGGCGTGCAGCTCGATGGGCGGCAGGTCGCACTCGAGCAGGCCCATGTCCTGCACGATCAGCGCGTCGGCACCGGCGGCGTACACGTCATGCGCCAGTTGCGCCGCCGGCTCGAGCTCGGCGTCTGTGAAGATGGTGTTCAGCGTGACGAAGACGCGGGCATGGAAGCGATGCGCAAAGCGCGCCAGCCGCTCGATGTCGGCGATGGCGTTACCGGCACCATGGCGGGCGCCGAACGCCGGCCCGCCGATATAGACGGCATCGGCGCCGTGACGGATCGCCTCGATGCCGATGTCGGCATCGCGCGCGGGGGCAAGCAGTTCGAGGGTGGGCGGGTTCATGGCGGCACGGCGGGAGGACTCGTATTATGCCGGCGCGCCCGTCACGAAATTCGCGCAGAATGCGCGCACAACGACAAGTACCGCGGAGACCCCATGACCAACGAACTGGAAGCGCGCAAGGTGGCATTGGTGAACGACATCGCCCGGCTTGCGGGTGGCAGCGATCCGGACGGCATGGGGCGATTCATCGAGCGCTATTTTGCCGGCGTCGATGGCGAGGACCTGGCACTGCGCGAGGCGGCGGCGTGGCGCGACGCGGCGCTGGGACACCTGGAATTCGCCCGCCGCTACCGGCCCGGCGCACCGGCGATCCGCGTCTTCAACCCGGAAGGCGGCAGCACCACGGTCATCGAGCTGCTGAACGCCGACATGCCCTTCCTGGTCGACTCGGTGAACATGGAGTTGCACCGCCAGGGCTGCGCCATCGACCTGGTGATCCACCCGCTGTACGGCGTCATCCGCGATGGCGACGGCGTGCTGGCGGCGACGGGCGATCCGGACGGCGGGCCGGTGGAATCGTGGATCCATGTCGAGATCGCGCGCATTTCGGATGCCGGTCGCCGCCAGGCGATCCACGACGGGCTCGCTGCCGTGCTGGTCGATGTGTATGCCGCGGTGGCCGACTGGGCGCCGATGACCGACAAGGTGCGCGAAGTGCTCGCCGGCATGGGCGCGGCGGCACGCGTGGTGCCGCTGGAGATCATCGACGAAGTGCGCGCGTTTCTGGGCTGGCTGGCAGACAACCACTTCACCTTCCTGGGCTATGCGCGCTACGATCTGCACGCGACGCAGCTGGGCGCGGCGCTGACACCGGTCGATGGCACCTGCCTGGGCCTGCTGCGCCATCAGCCGGCTGCCTGCGATCTGTGCGCGGCGCCCAGTGGCGGCGCGCCGCAACTGATGCTGCTGACGAAGTCGTCATCGCGTTCGACCGTGCATCGGCCGGGCCAGCTGGACGAGATCGGCGTGCGCCTTTTCGGCGCCGACGGCAGCGTGCAGGGCGAACACCGTTTCGTCGGCCTGTATACCTCGACGACCTACCACGCCAATCCGGCCGACGTGCCGCTGCTGCGGCAGAAAGTGGCGGCGGTCGAGGCACGTTCGGGCTTCGCGCCCAAGAGCCATGCCGGCAAGAACCTCCATGCCGTGCTCGAGACCCTGCCGCGCGACGAGCTGCTGCAGATGGACGCCGACGAACTGTTCGCCACCGTGATGGGCATCGTGCGGCTGGGCGAGCGCAGCCGCACGCGCCTGTTCGTGCGCCGCGACAGCTACGGCCGTTTCTATTCCTGCCTCATCTATCTGCCGCGCGAGGCGTACAACACCGAATTGCGCGTGCGCCTGCAGCACATCCTCAAGCAGGCGCTGCATGGGCGCGAGGTCGATTTCAACGTGCAGGTGTCCGAATCGGTGCTGGCCCGCGTGCACATGCTGGTGCATGTCGATCCCGGCGCGTCGGTGGTGACGGACTTCGCCGCCATCGAGACGGCCGTCGTCGCCGCGACGCGGCGCGGGGAAGAGGGCGTGCTGGCGCGCATCGCCGACACGCAGGGCGACGAGGTGGCCGATGCCGTGCGTCGCGAACTGGTACTGCCGCTGCCGGCGGCGTACCGCGAGGATGTCGGCGTCGACCAGGCGGTCGAGGATGTGCGCATCGTGCGCGCGCTCGACGAGGCCTCGCCGCTGGCCGTGTCGCTGTATCGCGCCGGCGGCGGCGGGCTGCGTTTCCGCACCTACCGCGTCGGCGCCGACATGCCCCTGTCGGTGAGCCTGCCGATGCTCGAGAACGCCGGCGTCACGGTGCTCGGCGAGCAGTCCTACGAGATCGGGCGCCACCATGCGCCCAAGGTGCACATCCATGATTTCGAGCTGGCCCACGGCTGGGGCGATGTCGACCTCACGCGCATCAAGCCGCTGTTCGAGGAGGCGTTCACGCGCATCAGCCGCGGCGCCGTGGAAAACGACGGCTTCAACCGCCTGACGCTCGCCGCAGCGCTTGCCAGTGACGAGATCGTCGTCCTGCGCACGCTGGCGAAATACCTCAAGCAGACCGGCTTCACCTATAGCCAGGGATACATCGAGCAGATACTGGCCAAGCATGCCGGCATCACGCAGGGGCTGGTGCACCTGTTCCATGCGCGCTTCGATCCCGCCCGCGATGCCGGTCGCGCCGACGCGATTGCCGCCGCCGCAGCAGGTGTCGAACTGGCACTGGAGGCGGTAGCGAGCGCGGACGAGGACAAGGTGCTGCGGCGGCTGCTGGCCGTGATCCAGGCGGCGTTGCGCACCAATTACTATCAGGTGGTCGACGGCGCGCGCAAGGACTACCTTGCGATCAAGTTCGAATCGGCGAAAGTGCCCGACCTGCCGGCGCCGCGGCCGCTTTACGAGATTTTCGTCTACTCGCCGCGCGTCGAAGGCATCCACCTGCGCGGCGGCAAGGTGGCGCGCGGCGGCCTGCGCTGGTCGGACCGGCCGGAGGATTTCCGCACCGAGGTGCTCGGTCTCGTCAAGGCCCAGATGGTCAAGAATGCTGTCATCGTGCCGGTGGGCTCGAAGGGCGGTTTCGTGGTCAAGACGCCGACGCCGGCCGGCGATCGCGATGCCTGGCTGGCCGAAGGCATTGCCTGCTACCGGACGTTCCTGCGCGGCCTGCTCGACCTCACCGACAATCTCGTCAAGGGCAAGGTCGTCGTGCGCGACCGACTGGTGCGCCACGACGGCGACGATCCCTACCTGGTGGTGGCGGCCGACAAGGGCACGGCAACGTTTTCCGACTATGCCAATGCGATCAGCGCCGAATACGGCCACTGGCTGGGCGATGCCTTCGCTTCCGGCGGTTCGGTCGGCTACGACCACAAGAAGATGGGCATCACCGCGCGCGGCGCGTGGGAAAGCGTCAAGCGCCATTTCCGCGAAACGGGTATCGACACGCAGACCACCGATTTCACCGTGGCCGGGGTCGGCGACATGTCGGGCGACGTGTTCGGCAACGGCATGCTGCTCTCGAAGCATATCCGCCTGGTCGCCGCCTTCGATCATCGCCACATCTTCCTCGATCCGGACCCGGATGCCGCGAAGAGCTTCGTCGAGCGCGAACGCCTGTTCAAGTTGCCGCGTTCGTCATGGGAGGACTACGACAAGTCGCTGATCTCGGCCGGCGGCGGCGTCTTTCCGCGCGGCGCCAAGAGCATTCCGCTGTCGCCCGAGGTGCGTCGTGCGCTCGACGTGACGGCCGAGGCGATGACGCCGGTAGAGCTGATGAGCGCGATCCTCAAGGCGCCGGTCGACCTCTTCTACAACGGCGGCATCGGCACCTACGTCAAGGCGTCGACCCAGTCGCACGCATCTGTCGGCGACCGCGCCAACGATGCCTTGCGCGTCGATGGCCGCGAGCTGCGCTGCAAGGTCGTCGCCGAAGGCGGCAACCTCGGTTGCACGCAACTGGGCCGCGTCGAGTTCGCGCAGGCCGGCGGGCGCATCAACACCGATGCCATCGACAACTCGGCCGGCGTCGATTGCTCGGACCACGAGGTCAACATCAAGATCCTGCTCAACGCCGTGGTCGAGGCCGGCGGTCTGGACGTGCCCGGACGCGACGCGCTGCTGGCACAGATGACCGACGAAGTCGGCCTGCAGGTGCTGGAGGACAACTACTACCAGACGCAGTCGCTGTCGGTGTCCGGCATGCGTGCCGAGCGCATGCTCGATGCGCAGCAGCGCTTCATCCGCGCGCTGGAGAAGTCGGGCCGCCTCGACCGCAAGGTCGAATACCTGCCCGGCGACGAGGACATCGCCGAGCGCAAGGCGCGCAAGCAGGGCCTCACCACGCCCGAGCGCGCCGTGCTGCTGTCGTACAGCAAGATGGCGCTGTACGACGAATTGCTGGCCTCCGACCTGGTGGACGATCCGTTCTACGGCCAGACGCTGATCGAGTACTTCCCGACGCCGCTGCGGGCGCGTTTTGCCGAGGCCATGCAGCGCCATCCGCTGCGCCGCGAGATCATCGCCACCGAACTGGCCAATGCGACGATCAACCGCAACGGCAGCGTCTTCATCCACCGCATGCGCGAAGAGACCGGCGCCGGCGGCCCGGATGTCGTGCGCTGCTACACGCTGGTGCGCGAGGTGCTCGGCGTGGGCCGGCTGATGAACGACATCGACGCGCTGGACGCCGTCGTGCCCTCGCGCGTGCAAGGCGAGATGCTGATGGATGTCGGCCGGCTGGTGCTGCGCGCGGTGCTTTGGTTCCTGCGCCGGCGCTCGGTGCGCATGCCGATCGGCGAAGTCGTCGCCTATTTCGCCGAGGGTGTGGCAACCATGCGCGGCGGCATCGATCCGCTGCTCGCCGCCGAAGACCGCGCCGCCGTCCATGCCGCCGAGGCCCGGCTGGTCGAATCCGGCGTGCCGCGCGAAGTCGCGGCGCAGGTCGCCCGCCTCGATGCGATGTACGCCGTGCTCGACATCGTCGAGCTGGCGCGCGAAACCCAGCGCGACGTGCCCCTGGCCGCGGCGACGTATTTCGCCGTCAGCGGCGCGCTCGATGCCCGCTGGGTGGCCAGCCAGATCGGCCTCCTGCCGGCCGATACGCATTGGCAGGGCATGGCGCGTGCGGCCATGCGCGACGACCTCGCGGCGCTGCAGCGGCAGGCCGCCGTCACGGCCCTGCGCGCGGCACCGCCCGGCGCCGGCGCGGCCGAGGTGCTAGCCGGCTGGCAGGCCGCGCAGGCAACGCTGCTGACGCGCATCCGCGATGTCATGGCCGATCTGCGTCTGGCGCGCGAGCGGGATCTGGCGATGCTTTCGGTGCTGCTGCGCGAATTGCGGCTGCTGCAGTAGCGTGCCGGCTGCGGCGGACGCCCATCTGCACGACGTTCGCCGCGGGCTGCTGCTGGGCCTGCTCGGCGTGTCGATTTTCGCCCTGTCGATCCCGATGACGCGGCTGGCCAGCGGATCGACGGCCGACCCGCAACTGCCGCCGATGTTCGTCGCCTTCGGCCGTGCCGCGCTGGCAGGCTTGTGCGCGCTGGTCTACCTTGCCGTGACGCGCTGGCGCCGTCCCGCCACCACTGTAGTTTCAAGGGCCGCGCCGGGTGATCGACTGGCGCTGCTGCTCAATGCGCTGGGCACGGTGATCGGCTGGCCCGTGTTCCTCGGCCTTGCCGTGCGCGAAGTCGAGGGCGCGCATGCGTCGGTGATCTCGGGCGTGCTGCCGCTGGCGACGGCGGCGATCGCCGCCTGGCGCTTGCGCCAGCGACCCTCGCACGGCTTCTGGCTGGCCGCATGGCTCGGCTGCGCGTTGGTGCTGGCCTTCGCGCTGCTGCGCGGCTGGCAGTCGCGCGGCGCGATCCACGTCTCGTGGGCCGACGGGCTGTTGCTGCTGGCGGTCCTGAGCGCGGCCGGCGGCTACGTCAGCGGCGCGCGACTGACGGCGCGCCTGGGCGCCGAGGAAGTCATCGGCCGCGTGCTGATACTGTCGCTGCCGGTCACGCTGCCGCTGGCGTGGTGGTTCTGGCCCGAGCTGCCGGCAAGCGCGTCGGCATGGGCAGGCTTCCTGTATGTCGCGGTGTTTTCGCAATGGCTGGGCTTCTTTGCCTGGTATCGGGCGCTCGCCGCCGGCGGCACCGTGCGCGTGAGCCAGGTCCAATTGCTGCAACCGTTTCTTTCGCTGCTGTTTTGTGTGCCGGTGCTGGGCGAATCGCTCGACGCGACGATGATCGGCTTTTCGCTGGCGATCATCGCGACCGTGGCTTGGAGCCGCCGGCAGGCGGTGCACCGGTGAGCGGCGCCGCGCCGTTCGCGCTGCTCGACGACGCCGCCGCGAGCGCTGCGCGGCCGACGAGCCGGCTGTATGAGGATTACGTGTGCACCCTGCGCTGCGACGATCCGGCGCAGCTCGACGTCTTCTGGAGCGATGTGGCCGACGCGCAGCAGCGCGGGCTGGAGGTCGTCGTGCTCGCCGATTACGAGTGGGGCGTGCGCCTGGCCGGCCAGCCGGGGCGCGTCGGCGCGCCCGGCGCGCTGCGTGTGTTGCTGTTCAAATCGTGCACGCGGCTCGATGCTGCGGCGGTCGAAGCGTGGCTGGCACAGGCGGACACCGATGCGGCCGATGCGCAGCCGTCGGCCGTGGCGGTGCGCGGCGTTGACGCGGAAGTCGATGCGCTCGCGTTTGCCGGCGCGGTGGATCGCATCCACACGGCCATCCGCGGCGGCGAAACCTATCAGGCCAATCTTACCTTCGGGTTGACGGCCGAGATCGCCGGCGCGCCGGTGGCGCTGTACCGGCGTCTGCGCGCACGCCAGCCGGTGCCGTTCGGCGCGCTGATCGCGCTGCCGCCGGGCGACATGGATGGCGTCACGCATGTGCTGTCGCTGTCGCCCGAGCTGTTCGTGCGCGGCGAGCAGGGCACGCTGACGGCGCGGCCGATGAAGGGCACCGCGCCGCGCCATGCCGACATCGCCAGCGACCTGCTGGCGCGCGAGCAACTGGCCAACGCCAAGAACCGCGCCGAGAACCTGATGATCGTCGACCTGTTGCGCAACGATCTGGGGCGCATCGCGACGACCGGCAGCGTGCGCGTGCCGGCACTGTTCGACATCGAGGCGCATCCGACGCTGTGGCAGATGACGTCGACGATCACCGCGACGCTGGCACCGCGCCGCGGCTTCGCCGATGTGCTGCGTGCGCTGTTCCCCTGCGGCTCGGTGACCGGCGCCCCCAAGCATCGGACGCTGGCGATCCTGCAGGCGCTCGAACGCTCGCCGCGCGGCAGCTATTGCGGGGCCATCGGCTGGGTCGATGCGCCGGCAGCGGACGCGGCGTGCGGCGACTTCTGCCTTTCCGTACCCATCCGCACGATGACGCTCGCGCCGCCGCGTGACGGCTGGCGCCCGGCGCGCCTGCCGGTGGGCGCCGGCATCACGCTCGATTCGGTGGCCGCGGACGAATACGCCGAGTGCCTGCTCAAGGCACGCTTCCTGACGGGCATGCCGACCGGCTTGGCGCTGATCGAGACCATGCGCGCCGAGAAAGGCAGCGTGCCGCTGTTGCATCGGCATCTGGCGCGGCTGGTGACGAGTGCGCACGCGTTCGGCATCGCCTGCGATGTCGCCCGGATCGCCGCCCGCGTCGAGGCGGCCGCGCGCGCGTCCGTCGAAGGCGGGCCGCAGCGCCTGCGCCTGCTGGTGCCGGCGCACGGCGAGCCGGGCTTGCAGGTCGACAGGCTCGAGGCGCTGCCGGCCGGCACCGTGCGCGTGGCGTGGTCGACGACGCCGGTGGATGCCGATGCCTGGCCGCTGGCGCACAAGACCACCTTGCGCGGCCACTACGATCGCGCGCTGCGTGACGCGCAGGCGCGCGGCTTGTTCGACCTGCTGCATGTCAATCACCACGGCGAAGTCACCGAAGGCGCGCGCAGCAACGTGTTCGTGCGCCTCGATGGGCAGTGGCTGACGCCGCCGCTGTCTTGCGGCGTGCTGCCCGGCGCGATGCGCGCCGAACTGCTCTCCGACCCCTGCTGGAACGCGCGCGAGGCGATCTTGAGGCCGGCAGACGTGGCCCGTGCCGAGTGTGTAGTTTTCTGCAATGCGCTGCGCGGCACGCTGCGCGCAAGTGTCGACGGCTTTGACGGTCTTCCCCGAAAGCAATAGACGAAGCGCTGTAACTCATTGATTGTTATGTGTTGGCACGGGCATTGCTGCAGATTAGGCGTCGCTTCACCCATTAACCGCCGCAGGAGCCCGTCATGAACTTCAAGAAGACCCTGATCGCCGCCGCCACCGCCGTCGCCTGCATGGCCTCGACCAGCGCGCTTGCGATTCCGACATGGACCTTCGTCGGCAGTTGGGAAGTGGATGACGGCCCGAATTGGAATGGTAACCCGCTGGCGTACTCCGGCGTCGGTGCCGCTTCGCTGCTGTTCGGCTTCACCGCGGCCGACTACCGCATTTCGACGGTTTGCTGCGATGCCATCAACGACATGGCGTGGTACAGCATCATCGGCGTGACCGGTGGAACGGCGTTTGCCGACGACTACATGGCCGCCAACACCGTGCACTACAAGGACGTGTGGAATGGCGCGAGCATGGACAACAGCGCGTCCGCATACGTCTGGGACAACGCGCAGGGATCCGAGTACACCAACTACGCTTTCCGCCTGATCGACGATGGTCAGCCGATTCCCGAGCCGGCCTCCTTGGCGCTGCTCGGCATGGGCCTGATGGGTTTGGGATTCAGCCGCCGCAAGTCTCGCTGATCAGCAGGCTTGAGGTTCAAGGCGGCGAGCCGGCGATGCCGGCTCGCCGTTTTTCTTTGGTGCGCCCGTCGTAGTCGTAGAGGGCCGCAATTCAACCCGATCGCCTATTAGTCGCCCGGATCAATAAGCGGATGATCTACGACAACGTGAGAAGATAGAGTGTCTGTAGTACCCCAAAGAGGGTCCAAAAGGCAAAATCACTAGGACGCATTCGTCGCCGCCGGAGACACCGCCGGCCACCACGCGAAGACGCGGTAGTTCGCGGCGCTGGGGACGGCGGCAGGTTCGTTCGTACGTGAAAACACAGTGATGGCGGGACGGCGGTTGGGCTCAGCAAGCGTCGGCACAATTCAATTCGACCCCGGCCCTTATCACTTCAGGCACTGGATACGCTGCGCTGGGGCGGCCGACGCAGTGCGCCCTACGCCTTCACCGAGCAGGGCGTCGCGATGTTGTCTTCGGTGCTGTCCAGCCCACAGGCCATCGCGGTGAACATCGAGGTCATGCGCGCTTTCGTGCGCCTGCGCGAGGTGCTTACCGGCAACAAGGAACTGGCGGCGAAACTCGGCGAACTGGAAAAGAAGCTCAAGGGCCACGACCAAGCCATCGCCGGCATCCTCGATGCCATCCGCCAACTCATGGCGCCGCCGCCGGCGCCGAAGAAGCGACCGATCGGGTTTGTGACCGGCGAGGAACGGAAGAAGTAACAAAGACGAAGGGCCGCGATCAGCGGCCCTTCTCTCTTCAGCGGCTACCCGCGCAGCGGGTGGGGATGGTTTTTTACTTCTACTACACACTATCGCCGTGTCGCCAGCGCCGACGTTCAAGGGCTATGCGAATTCAATTCGAGCCTGGCCCCTTTCATTCCCTCGATGCCATCCGCCAGTTGATGGCGCCGCCGCCGGCGCCAAAGAAACGACCGATCGGATTCGTCACCGGCGACGGGAAGACGTAGCGAGAAGGACGAAGGGCCGCGATCAGCGGCCCTTGTCTTTTGAGCAGCTACCCGCCGCAGCGGGTGGGGCAGGTTTTTTTAGTTCACCCTACACACTGGCGCCGTGGCGCCAGTGCCGACTTTACGACGAATCGAATTCAATTCGCTCCTGGACCCACATCACTCCTACGAACCTTTCGCACTGCAAATCGGCCAATGACAAATCCGACAAATAAGATCGCAGTGTTGATCCCCGCACTGTAAGCCGTGTACCAGAAGCCGATCGAATCGACCAAGTTGAGTTGCTCCAGCACCATCTGTATGCCTACCGCAACGCAGAATACAACCAGCCACACTGTGTATTTCACGGGGCCTCCACTGGAGGCATAGACGGTATTGGCTTCGGATACGGCGGGTCTGAGGCATCCCGTGGTGCATTCGGCCAAGCACCTACCTTCTTCAGCCCACATGCATCCAATGCGTTCGATGCACACATGCAGCAGTTGAACTGGGTAAAGTCATAGTCCTCCGCACGACATCTTTTCATTTCATTTCTGACGCAAGAGTCGTTCTCCTTACCCTCCGTTCGTGAGAACGATGCTCCGCTTGGGTTCGGGTCTGGCGTGATGCCCTTGTTTGAATAGCTCAGCGTGTCTTGATTATTGCCATTGAATCTGACAAAACAGTGCCGGGCGTAAGGCACTGAGTGTGGGAAGAACTTACGAACCCCTACTTCGACATCCAATCCAAACGGGTCTATGAAACTCAACGGGTTGCCACGAACATAGCCGTAGGTATTAAAGCCGCCTTCAAGCCCGATGGGATCGCTCTGAACGTACCGTCCGCCGAGCGGTGAGTAGTCCCTTTGGTCGTTGTAGTTCAGCGAAGTCTCCGGATCGCGGTACTGGCCAGGAAACGCCAGCGGGAGCTGGAAGGATAAGCCACTGGCAGCCGGATCAGCCTCTGGCGCGCTGTTGCCGAATGGCTCGGTGGTCGGCAGATCGCGCCAGACAACGTTGTTGGCTTCGTCGGTCACCAGCCGCGGCGTCCCCAGATGATCCGGGTGGATGAAGAACAGGCCGTGGCGCATCGTATCGACCCAGACGAACTTCACTGCATCGGCCACCACGTAGCCCGTGCCGCCTTCGTCGGTCAGCATCACCCAGTGGCCCGGCGCCAGATTGAACTGGCCCAGCGAAATCCACTGCCCGCCGCTCGCGCGCTGATCCTTGAGGACCGTCGTCTCGCCAGCGGCATGCTGGATCACGTACTTCGCGGCACTGGAGCGGTTGCTCGAGGCAGTCCAGCGGGCGAACACCTCGTAGCGTCCGCTGGCATTCAGGGTCGGGGTCCAGAGGGCGCTGTTGAACAGCGGATCGCCGTCCTTGACGGCCATCATCGCGTCGGCCAGCACCTGCCTGTCTGCGACATCGGTCAACTGCACCGCTGCCGCAGCGGGGGCGAACGGGAAGAGCCCCAGGGGCTGCCAGGAACGGCTGCCGGTCTGCTGGCTCAGTACGACTGTCGCGGTTCCAGCGGCCTGCGTGACGGCGTAGGACGCGTTCGTCGCCGCCGGAGACACCGCCGGCCACCACGCGAAGACGCGGTAGTTCGCGGCGCTGGGGATGGCGAAGCTCCAGGTCGCGCTGTCCGGGATGGTGCCCAGCGGCTCGACCATCACCGCATCCGCTGCGATGTAGCGATCGCCGCTACCCGCCAGCGTCACCATGCTCGCCGCATTCAGTTCGAACGTACCGAGCAGTTGCCAGGCCCCGCCCTTCATGTAGTGCTGATCCACCGTGAAGGCCGTGCTGCCGCCGGCATGCGTCACCGTGTATTGGGCATTCGTTGCCAACAACGCAGACGATGTCGTGAGCGGCCAGCGCACGAAGACCTTGTGCTGTCCCGTGCCGGGAATCGGCCAGGTAAAGCTGTCGGCCGTATTTCCGGGATCGTGCCGGGCGTAGTTCGCGCCGACAAAGTACGCCCCTGCCGTGGACGCCGGCCACGTACCTGACGCGGTCCCCGCGTTGTTGTCGACCACCGTTGCGCCGGGATGGGCGTAGGCCGGATGCGAGAGATAGTTGCTGCCGATGTAACCGGTATTGCCGGTCAGGGTCGTCCACCCGGTCCCGGTCGTGCTGAAGCCGGCCGAGGTGTTGTCGACCACCAGGGCATTGGGCGGTGCGCCATTCACTGCTGATTGGGGCTGCGGCCAATTGTCGCTCATCGGTGATGAGCTGCAAGCGCCGTCCCGCCACCACTGTAGTTTGCGTTTGGCGGCGCATCGGCGACAATGGCGCGGCCCCTCATCGCCGCTGATCCCATGACCGCCAGCCACACCGCCGAAATGCCGCCCGTCCCGCTGTCGCGCCGCGCCCGCCAGCGCCGCATCGCCGAAGAGACCGCGCGCATGACCGGTGCGCACGACTACGACACCTGGCGCACGCACGCGTTGGCGCTCGACACGCTGGAAGGTCGCGACGCCTGGAAACTCAACCGTGTCGACCCGCATTACGAACACGAGTTGATCGAGCGACGGCTGTCCAATCTGCGGGCCTGGCGCAAGAGCCGCGACTGGAGCCCGATCATTTTCAGCCTGCGCGAAGGCCTGCAGCGCAACCTCGGCAACCTCGCGCACCCGGAGCTGTACAAGCACTGCCACGTCGGCACCAAGAAGGCCATCGACGACTACATCACGCTGGTCGCCGAGCTGCTGAACTACCTGTGCGACCACGATATCCCGGAGCTGCCGCATACCGAGAAGCTGCTGTTCTTCAAGCAGACCGGCCATGCCTTCGGCCGCTCGGCGCTGCTGCTGTCAGGCGGTGCCAACATGGGCCTGTTCCACGTCGGCGTCGTCAAGGCGCTGTGGGAGCGCGCGCTGCTGCCGCGCGTCTTGTCCGGGTCGAGCGCCGGCTCGCTGGTGGCGGCGATGGTCGGCACGCGCACCGATGCCGAGCTGCCCAGGTGCTTCGGCGGCGAGCAGCTCGATCTGCACGCCTGGCGCTGGCTGGCGCTGCCCGACATGTGGCGGCAGAAGGCCATCATGGACAACAGCCAGCTCGAGCTGTGCGTGCGCCGCAACGTCGGCGAATACACCTTCGAGGAAGCCTACCGGCGCACCAAGCGCATCATCAACATCACCGTTTCGCCGGTCGGCCTGAACCACCAGCCGCGCCTGCTCAACTACCTGACGACACCGCACCTGGCGATCTGGAGCGGCGTGCTGGCCTCGTGCGCCGTGCCGGGCCTGTTTCCGCCGGTGACGCTGATGACCAAGGACCGCAACGGCGAATACCGGCCCTACATGCCCAGCGTGCAGTGGGCCGACGGCTCGCTCAAGAGCGATCTGCCGATGCGGCGCCTGGGCGAGCTGTACAACGTCAACCATCACATCGTCAGCCAGACCAACCCGCACGTGGTGCCCTTCCTGGCCGACCAGCGGCGCAAGGAAGGCTGGGTCAGTTTTCTTTCCGCGCTGGCCAAGGGCGAGATGAAATACCGCAGCCGGCAGATGCTGCAGCTGACCTCCTTCGGTCTCGACTCGGGCATGTTCAAGCAGGTCCTGGAGCACGCCGCGGCGATGGTCGAGCAGAACTACTACGGCGACATCACCATCCACCCGGACGTCGAATTGCGCAGCTACCTGACGCTGCTGACCAACATCAGCCAGGCCGAATTCCGCCGTCGCGTGCTCGACGGCGAACGTGCGACGTGGCCGAAGATCTCGATGACCCGCGACCAGACGGTCATCGGCCAGACGCTCGAAGACTGCATCCAGCGCCTCAAGCGGCACCGCAAGCCGGCGCCGGTGTCACGCTGACGGCGACGCCCGAGAGCACCGCGTTGCCCGACAGCGGGTCGCGGTCGGCGTCGTCGAGCAGGGCATTGAGGTTGGCGCCCGGATGCGCCGCCGCCACCGTCAGCCGTGCCTGCGGATCGTCGTGGCCCCAGCCGTGCGGCAGGCTGACCACGCCCGGCATCATCTCGTCGCTGATCTCCAGCGGCGCCGTCACGGCGCCGACGCTGGAGGCGATGCGCACCGACATGCCCTCGGCCAGCGCGCGGACGGCCGCGTCCGTCGGGTGCATGCGCAGCGTGCAGCGCGAGGCATGCGCGCCCTGTCCCTTGGCCAGCACCGGCAGGTTGTGCATCCAGCTGTTGTTGCTGCGCACTTCGCGGCGGCCGACGATGACCAGCTCGGCCGCCGGCGCCTCGAGCGCGGCGGCCACGCGCGCCAGATCGGCGATGAAGGCTGGCGGCGCCAGCTCGATGCGGCCGCTCGGCGTGGTCAATGCCCCGGGCAGGCGCGGCTGCAGTTCGCCCAGGTCGATGCCATGGGGCGCGGCGGCGAGCGCCGCCATGTCCAGCCCGGCATACGGGCCGGCGGCGAGCGCGTCGGCAAGCAGGCGCTCCGGCCCGGCGCGGCCCGCGGCATCGGTCGCCAAGGCGTCGGCCAGCGCGGCGGCCGGCCAGCCCCCGGCCAGCGCGGCCAGGCGCAGCAGGATCTGCCATTCCGCCGGCTGACCGTCCTTTGCCGGCAGCAGCGGCGGGTTCCAGCGCGCGGCGTTGCGCCAGGCGAACTGCGGGAAGGCGACATCGAAATGCGCGTCCTCCAGCGGCGAGCGGCCGGGCAGGATGACGTTCGCAAAACGCGTCGTCTCGTTGCGGTAGATGTCGAGGCTGACCATGAAATCGAGCCCGGCCAGCGCCTGCGCCAGCCGCGGTCCGTTGGGCGCCGACAGCACCGGATTGCTCGCCACCGTGAACAGCGCGCGGACCTGCCCCTTGCCGGGCGTTTCGATCTCCTCGGCAAGGCAGGTGATCGGCAGCTCGCCATACACCTCCGGTGCGCCGGAGACGCGCGCACGATGCCGGCCGACGGCCAGCGGCTTGCGCGGCGCGGCAGGCTGCGCATTGGCCGCGAAGGCCGGCGCCAGCGCGAACATCGCGCCGCCTTCGCGGTCGAAATGCCCGGCGAGAATATTGATCGCATCGACGAGCCAGCTTGCCAGCGTGCCGAAGGACTGCGTGCAGGTGCCGATGCGGCCGTACAGCGCGGCGCGCGGCGCCTGCGCCAGATCGCGCGCCAGCGCGCGGATCGCCTCGGCAGGGACGCCGCAGCGTGCCGCGACGCGTTCGGGCGGGTAGGGCGCGACGGCGGCGGCCAGCGCCTCCAGCCCGTTCACCAGGCCCTCGGTGTTGCGCAGGCGCACGGCCTTGTCGGCGAACAGCACGTTCGCCAGCGCCAGCAGCAGGAAGACATCGCCGCCCGGCCGGATCGGCAGCCAGTAGTCGGCGAGGTCCGCCGTCTCGCTGCGCCGCGGGTCGATGACGACGAGCCGCCCGCCGCGTTCGCGCAGTGCCCTGGCCTTGCCGCGAAAATCCGGCACGGTCCACAGGCTGCCGTTCGATGCCGCCGGATTGGCGCCGATCACCACCAGCAGGTCGGTGCGCGCGATGTCCGGCACCGGAATCGACAGCCAGTGCCCGAACATCGCCGCGCACGCCAGCTGCTTGGGCATCTGGTCAAGCGTCGAGGCCGAGAAGATGTTGCGCGTTCCGAGGCTGCGCGCCAGCCGCCCGGCATACAGCAGCAGGCCGGCCTTGTGCGCCACAGGATTGCCCAGCGTGATGGCGAAGGCGTCACGGTCGCCGGCCTGGAGAAAGGGCGCGAGGCCGCGCTCGATCTCGGCGAAGGCATCGTCCCAGCCGATCTCGGTGAAGGTGTCGCCTCGCCGCAGTTGCGGCTTGCGCAGGCGGTCGGGGTCGTCGTGCAGATCCTTGAGCGCGACACCCTTGGGGCAGATGTAGCCGCGCGAAAAAGGGTCCGCCGCATCGCCGCGAACGGCGACCACGCGCTCGCCATCGAGATGCACTTCGAGACCGCAGCAGGCCTCGCAGAAGGGACAGATGCGCTGGGCGACGTGAATTTCCGACATGTCCGTTTCCTCGATGCCGTGACGCGGCGGTGGGCCGCTAACATGGTCGCATGACGACCGCAGGTGAATCTTCGCTCATTATCCGCGCCGGCCCGCGCGCACGCGCACTCATCGCAGCAGAGGGGCTGCAGGCGGCCGATGTCGCGGCGATTCCGGCGGCGGCCGGCGGCCCGAAGGGCCTGGCGCTGAATCCGCTCGATCGCTGGCTGTTCGGCCAGTGGCTCACCGCCGACACGCGCGACGGCACACCGCGCCTGCTGATCGGCTCGTCGGTCGGTGCCTGGCGCATGGCCGCGGCCGCACAGCAGGGGGCGGACGCCGCGCTCACGCGCATGTGCGAAGGCTATTTCGGCCAGCGCTACCCGAAAAAGCCCGACGGCGCGCGCGTCGCCATCGAATGCGGCAAGACGGCGGATGCCGCGCTCGGCCCGGCGCCGCAATGGGATGCGACGCGGCGGCTGGTGGTCGTCACGGCAAGGAGCCGCGGCCCCATCGTCGATGCCGCCTCGAAAGGGCGCCTCGCCGGCGCGGCGTTTGCGAACGCCATCGGTCGCGCCCGCCTCGCCCGCTGGTTCGAGCGCGTGATCTTCACGCCGCGCGCGAAGCGCGATGCGGCGATCCTGCAGGCGGTGATTCCGCGCGATCCGTTCGGCGCGCATCTGGTCGAGTTCGGCCCCGACAATGCCCGCGATGCGCTGCTCGCGTCGGGGACGATCCCGCTGCTCGCCGATCCGGTGAAGAACCCCGCCGGCGCGCCGCCCGGCCTCTACTGGGACGGCGGCATGGTCGATTACCACCTCGACTGGAACTGGCAGGCGCTCGACGGCGTCGTGCTCTATCCGCATTTCACCGACCATGTCGTGCCCGGCTGGCTGGACAAGCACCTGCCGTGGCGCCGTGCCCGCGGCCGGCATCTGTCGTCGCGCCATCGAAGGCGCTGCTGGCGCGGCTGCCGCGCGGCAAGCTGCCCGACCGGCAGGACTTCTACCACTACGGGCTCGACTACGACGCACGCATCGCCGCGTGGCGGCGCGCGATCGGCGAATGCGCGCGGATGGCGGACGACTTCGCGGGCTTCGTCGCACGACCCGATCCGAAGCAGGTTTTGCCCCTGGTATAGCGATGCACGGCGCCTGGCGCCGTTTCGCCATCACTGGAGTTTCATGTTGCCTCGACCGTCTCCAGCGCGGTGACGCTGACGGACAGCCGGCGCAGCATCGGCGCGCGCTTGTCCTTGTGGCCGGCCATCCGCGCCAGCACGCCGGCAAGGAAGCGCGTCGCATCGATGATGTACGGACCCTTGTTGAGCATCACGCATTCGGCGCGCGCCGCATGCGCGGCATCGGACACCTCGGCGCGGCTGGGCAGGCCGCGGCGCGCCATGTTCTCCAGCACCTGCGTTGCCCAGATCACCGGCACGTGTGCGGCCTCGCACAGCCAGACGATTTCCTCCTGCACTTCGGAGAGCCGCTCGAAGCCGACCTCGACGGCCAGATCGCCGCGCGCGACCATCACGCCGAACGGCGGCCGACCCATGCCGGCGAGCAGGATCTCCGGCAGGTGCATGAAGCCCTGGCGCGATTCGATCTTGGCCACCACCGCAAGATGCGGCGCGTTGACCTGCGCCAGTGCGGCGTGCAGGTCGCGGATGTCCTGCGCGCTGCGCACGAACGACAGCCCGATGATGTCGGCATGCGGCGCCAGCGCTTCCAGCGCGGCGCGATCCTGCAGCGTCAGGGAGGGTGTGTCGAGATCGGTGTCCGGCAGGTTGATGCCCTTGCCCGGGCGCAGCTTGCTGCCGCGCGGCGCCGCATGGGTGATCTCCACGATCAGCGCATCGCGCTGCACCTCGGCGATGCGGCCGCCGATCTTGCCGTCGTCGAACCAGATGGCCTGTCCGCTGCGCGCCGAGCTGAAGGCCGCCGGCAGCGTGCAGGGGATCGAGGCGGGCGCGAGCAGCCGGCCGGCGCTGTCGTGCGTGGGCAGATGGCCGGGTTCGGATTCGCGCGTGACGCGCAGGCGGTCGCCGACGCGCAGGGTGATCGGCAGCACGAGATCCGGCACCAGCCCGACGTGGCCGTCGCCGACGGCGGCGTCGCCGCGGAACAGCGTGCAGTCCGCGCCTTCGGTGACGTAGGCGTGCTGCTGGCACAGCGCCAGCCACGATTCGCCGATGCGCCGGTCGAGCTGCAGGTGGCGGCGGCTGCCGCGTGCATCGACGACATCAATGTGGTCGTCCGCGGTGGCGGCGACGAGCAGCGCGGCGTCGATGGGCAGCACGGCCTCGACTTCCTCGGGTGCCGGCTGCGGATGCTCGCGCGGCGTCAGCCAGATGCGCGCCGGGGCGACGATGCCGCCCATCGGGTCGCGCTGCGGCTTGAATTCGGCGAGGCGGCCGACCGGTTCGATGTCGCCGGTGCGCAGCTTCGGGCCGGCCAGATCGACGTGGATGCGGCAGGGCAGACCGCTGGCGCGTTGCGCGGCACGCAGGTTGGCGACCATCGCCAGCCAGGCGTCGGCGTCGTCGTGGGCGGTGTTGATGCGCAACACGTTCATGCCGGCGGCGAGCAGGTCGGCGAGCAGGCGGGGTTCGCGGGCGGCTTCGGAAGGCGCCGTCACCATGATGCGCGTGGCATGCGAGGTCGGCGCCGGGCCGAGCAGCGCGGCGGCGTTGTCGGCCAGGTGGCGGGCACCCTCGGCGATCGCGTGGCGGCGGCGCGCCGTCGGCCGCGGCCGCTTGGCGGCGACCATGGCGTGCAGCGCATCGAGCACGGCATCCAGGCTCGCCAGCGTGTGCGCCTCGGCGCGGCCCAGCCGCGACAGGCCCAGCTCGCCGAGCTGATCCTGCACATCGCGGATGTCGTGCTGGCGCAATGCGAGGTAGTGCAGCAGGTTGCGCGCGCTTTCGCGCTGCGTGCCCGGCAGCATCGCCAGCATGTCCTCGTGCTGGGCTTCGAAGGCATTCGCCGCGCTGCGCAGCGTGGTCAGGTGGATGATGAGATCGGTGGCGGTGGCCGGATCGTCGGCGGCGGTGGGAGGAAGCAAGTTGGCCTCTGGCAGCAATGAAACCCGCCTATATTGAGCCCGCGATATTCCCGGCGTGTGACAGCGCCGGTCGCGCCCGCCACGCGCCGCGTCACCACCACTGTAGTTTCAATCGGCCTTCGGGTAGCCCGTGACTGCGCGAATCTCGGCGTAGAGCGGCGCGAGCTGGCGGTACATGCGGCGATAGACGCGGTGGTAGAGCGCATCGTAGGTGGCGGCATGCGTCGCGTCGGGCTCGAAGACGCGCCCGATGCGCGTCATCGCCGCCACCGCGGCAGCATGGTCGGCATGCAGACCGACGCCGACGGCGCAGTCGATGGCCGCACCGAGGCCCGAGGTTTCGTGCGTGTGCGGCCTGGCGGTGGGCAGGTTGAAGAGGTCGGCGGTGATCTGCAATGCGGCGTCGGATTGCGCGCCGCCGCCCGACACCCGCAGCTCCGTGAGCGGGGTCCCGGTCTTGCGCTCGATGCGCTCGCGGCCTTCGCGCAGCGCGTAGGCCAGGCCTTCGAGGATGGCGCGGTAGAGGTGCGCGCGCGTATGCACGTCGCCGAAGCCGATCACCGCCCCCTTTGCTTCCGGGCCGGGCACGCGCACGCCGGGGCTCCAGTAGGGTTGCAGCATCAGCCCCATGGCGCCCGGCGGCACGTCGGCAATCAGTTCGTCGAACAGCGTCTCGGTGGCGACGCCCTGGGCCTGCGCCGCTTCGCGCTCCGGGTGGCCGAACTGCTCCTTGAACCAATTGACCATCCAGTAGCCGCGGAAGATCTGCACTTCGCAACTGTACTGACCCGGTTGCGCGGCGGGGTAGGGCGGTACGAACGGCGTGACCTCGACGTAGCGCGGCGAGGTGACGTTGATGGTCGCCGTGGTGCCGTAGGACAAGGCGCCGATGTGCGGCCGGATGGCGCCGGCACCGAGGATCTCGCAGGCCTTGTCGGCGGCGGCGGCGATCACCGGCAGGCCGGCCGGAATGCCCGTGGCAGCGGCCGCCGCCGGCGTCACTTCGCCGAGCCGGCCGCCTACCGGGATGACCTCCGGCAGTTGCTCGGGGCGCACGGCCAGCGCCTGCCATTTCCAGTCGGCGGGCCCGGCCCACGTATGGCGGCGGAAATCGATCGGCAGGTAGGCGACGAGGCAGCCGGCCGATTCGGCGAAGCGGCCGGTCAGGCGGTGCGTGAGCAGTCCGGAGACGAGCAGGAACTTGTGCGCGCCGGCATGCAGCGCCGGCTCGTGCTCGGCCAGCCAGTTGAGCTCGGCTTCGCGCTGGAAGCTCGCCACCGTAGCGCCTTCGCGCACCAGCGCAAAGGCGGCGCGCCACCACCAGGCCAGGCGCGGCAGGCGCGTGGCGCGCCGCTGGTCGAGCCAGGTGATGACCGGATGCAGGCAGCGCCCGGCGGCGTCGACGGGAGTCAGCGAACCGCGCTGCGTGGTCACGGAGACGCCGCGCACGCGTGTGCGCCACGTCGCGTCCTGCGGCCACAGGCGCTGGCAGCAGCGCGCGGCGGCGAGCCAGAAGCCCTCGCCGTCGTGCTGGTGCCAGCCCGGACGCGGCGATGCGTAGGACGAGAAGGATTCCTGTGCGCGGCCGACCAGATGGCCCTCGGCGTCGAAGAGCAGCGCGCGCGCGCTCTGCGTGCCGCAGTCGATGGCGAGCAGCAGGTCATGCGCAGATTTCATGGTGGCAGACTATAGGCCGTGGCGATCATGTCGGCATAGCGCGCGCATTCGTCGCGCCAGCGCACGGCATTCCATCCGCATTCGTCGGCGAGCAGCGATTCCAGGCGCGGCAACAGGGCGCCCGCGCCTTCGCGAAGCGTGAGTCCCAGTCGCGTGCGGCGCAGCAGCAGGTCGTCCAGATGGTGCACCTGCTCGTGCCGCGCCGCCCAGCGCAGCTCGGCCCATGGCGTTTGCGTGCCGGCAATGCAGACCATCTCATGCGGCGGCGCGCTCGCCACCAGGTCGGCCGCTAGCCGGCCATGGCGGGCGAACAGGCGCGTGGCCAGCGCCGGCGGCAGCGCGCGCAGTGCGTCGGGCATCGGATGGCGTGGAATGATCGCGTCGTCGGCGGGTGCGCGCAATGTCGGCAGTCGCGGCGCGGCGTGGTTGAGGGTGTCGCGGGCGATGCGGCGAAAGGTCGTCAGCTTGCCGCCGGTCACCGAGATCAAGCCATGCTCGCTACGCACCAGATGCTCGCGAGATTCCTGCGACGGTGCGAGGCCCTTGCCGCTGTCGATCACCGGCCGCACGCCGGCCCAGGTCGAGATGACGTCCGCATCCGTGGCGGCGAGGCCGGGGAACTGCGCGTTGAGCCCGGCGAAAAGGTAGTCCAGTTCGAGGCGGGTGATGGCCGG